>CAZPLX010000278.1:0-2447 GCA_964587345.1 uncultured bacterium | reverse complement strand
CTGTAGGGGTGGTGGAGAAATGCACCTTCTGCATCCACAGGCTGCAGAAGGCAAAGGAAGCGGCAAAAGCGGACGGCCGGGAACTAAGGGAGCAGGATTATCAGCCCGCCTGCGTGGAAAGCTGCCCTACGGGAGCCATGGTCTTCGGGGACCTCGATAACCCACAACACGAGGTAGCCAAGCTCATGCACAGTCCCAGGGCAATGCGGCTCTTAGAGGACCTGGGGACTGAGCCGAAGGTCATCTATCTGACGGAGGAGGATTAAATGGAACACGCCACAGCCGATCCCCATCCAGATGCCACCCTGTTAAACCCGATCGAAAATCCGGGGAAAAAATTCTACCTCATTGTCGCCATACTCCTGGGAGTAATTGCCTATGCAGGCTACGTGTATATCCATCAGCTCTACTACGGCCTCGGAGTGACAGGAATGGCACAACCGGTCACATGGGGTTTCTACATCATCAATTTTGTCTTTTTCATCGGTATCAGCCATGCAGGCACCTTGATCTCGGCGATCCTCAGGCTTTCACAAGCGGAGTGGAGGAGGCCCATCACCCGCATGGCTGAGGTGATCACCGCCATCGTTCTCGCCATCGGTGGGATCCATCCCCTCATCGACCTCGGACGGCCTGACAGGATATTGCATCTCTTCTATAACGGGCGGCTCCAGTCTCCTCTTCTCTGGGATATAACGAGCATCGCCGCCTACTTTACGGCGAGCACCGTTTATCTCTTCATACCGATGATTCCTGACATTGCCATTCTGAGAGACAGGGGTGTGAGGCCCCAGTGGCTCTACAAGTTTCTCTCATGGGGCTGGGAGGGAACGGAAGAACAGCACAAAGTCCTGGAACGGGCCATGAATATCCTGATGGTTGTGGTCATCCCCATCGCCATTTCGGTTCACACCATCATCTCCTACATTTTCGCGATGACCCTGCAGCCCGGTTGGCACAGCACCATATTCGGACCCTACTTCGTAGTGGGTGCCATTTTCTCAGGAATTGCCGCGATCCTTGTTCTCATGATCGCCTTCCGGAAATTCTTCAAACTGGAAGAGTACTTAAAGGAGGTCCACTTCAACTACCTGAGCATCCTCCTTCTCATCATGTCCCTTATATGGTTCTACTTCACCTTCTCAGAGTACCTCACAGGCTTTTACGGTCACGAACCGAATGAAATGCGCGTATTCTGGTATAAATTCGTAGGAAAATTCGCTCCCTATTTCTGGGCGATGGTGTCACTTAACTTCATCATCCCCGTGGGAATTCTCTGCAACAGGAAGACGAGAAAGATTCCAGGGATTCTCATCGCATCCATCTGCGTAATCGCAGGAATGTGGCTCGAGCGGCTCATCATTGTTGTCCCCTCCCTTGCAAATCCCCGCCTTCCCTACCCCACGGGAATCTACATCCCTTCACACACGGAGTGGACACTTTTCGTCGGTGCGGTAGCAGTGTTCCTTCTTGGATACATTACCTTCTCCCGTTTCTTCCCCGTTATTTCGATCTGGGAGATCGAAGAAGGGAGGGAAGAGGGAGCAAAAATCGTTGCCGATCGGGTGGCTTCCTATATGCCCGACGCAAAACCTTCACCAAGTGTTGATTAGAGAGGTGCTCTATGGACGATAAATTAATAGAGAAGCTTCAGGTCATTTCGATCTCGCTCATATGGGTTCTCTTCACCTGCATCGCCATCTGGATCCTCAATCTCATCAGGGTTTCCTATCAGCTCCATGACGCGGAAGACGCGTCTGTGGCGATCAGTATCGTGGCAATACCCATATTCTTTACCCTTGCTTCTGTGCTTACCTACGTATTCAGGGGGCTGAGAAAGGGGCGTAAAAATCAGGAAAATTCCTGAGAGCCCGAGGTATCATATTTACCGTCCCATGAAAGGGACAAAAACGGGGAGAAGAATAGCCATGGGAAATAAAAAACCATTGTATTTTACAGGGATTATATTTTCACTTCTTTTATCTTTCACCATCGTCTTTTCTGGGTGTGGAGAAAAAGGGACCAAATCTACCCCCGCGAAAAAAGCTGAAAAGAAAATGGCGGTTCCTGTGCAAAAAACTCTTCTCGTCAGCGATCTTATCCTGGGGAGGAAGGTTTTCGAAGAAAAGAACTGCAGTCAGTGCCACTCAGTTTTTGGAAAGGAAGAGAAGGTGGGCCCCACACTTCAGACAACCCGTGTGAGGGGGAGCTTCCTTGACATTTTCTCCAGAATATGGAATCACGCCCCCGCTATGGCGGTCCAGATGAGGAAAGAGGGGCTTCCCCGCCCCCAGTTCGGGACGTCGGAACTCAATCAAGTAGTTTCATTTCTCTACATGCTTCCTTATCTCGGATCCCCGGGAAACAAGGCTAAGGGCGAACAGGTTCTCCGGGACAAGACGTGCCTTACCTGCCATTCCATCGGTGGAGAAGGGAAAAAAGAGGGG
>CAZPLX010000277.1:0-2448 GCA_964587345.1 uncultured bacterium | reverse complement strand
CACGAGAGGTATGTAATTCCTCTTGATGATGTTACCATTATGGAAAAACCCTTCGATGTGAAACGGAGGGAGACCATGAAGGGAGTGATGAAAACCCCGGGTGGAGAGGTTGCAATAGTGGAAGGCAATGTGAAGAGCGTGAAAAGTTACGCGGGGGAAGAATTTATTCATAAGGGGTTGTCCCTTTTTTCGACTCCTCTCAAGGGGACTGGCCGGGTGGAGGGTGAAATGGCGAGCAAGTACAGGGCCAGGGTAGATACCGGGAGTGGTTGGCTTGTTGAAATGTTTGAACGGGTGCGCGGTGTCATCCTCTCAGAAGTAGATGGGGGAACATTGAGAGAGGAGATATTCATAAAGAAGATGATCAATGAAATGTAAGGCCCCCGTATGAAAAGGAAGATAAAAAGAATAGGTGTGCTGACAGGGGGAGGAGACTGCCCGGGACTCAATGCGGTGATTCGGGCGGTTGTGAAAACATCCATCCTCGAGTATGGATGGGAGGTGGTTGGCTTCGAGGATGGTTTTTATGGACTCGTGAAAAACCAGTGCAGACCTCTTCTCCTGGAAAGCGCCTCGGGGATTATCACGATTGGGGGCACGATCCTCGGTACTTCAAACAAGGACAACCCCTTCCATTTTAATGTGGGGAACGTGAATAATCCCGAATACAGGGATTGCTCCGATGAGGCGGGGAATGTTTACAGGAAACATCGTCTTGACGCACTCATTGCGATAGGGGGAGACGGGACGCTCACAGTCGCTTCAATGCTGGAGAAGAAAGGTCTTCGTGTCGTGGGTGTTCCAAAAACCATTGATAACGACGTGAGGGGTACGGATGTCACTTTCGGATTCAACAGCGCTGTGACTACTGCCATGGAGGCGATCGACAAGATCCACACAACCGCAACATCACATCACAGGGTTATGATTGTCGAGGTAATGGGCCGCTACACAGGGTGGATCGCTCTTGAAGCGGGGCTGGCAGGAGGGGCTGAAGTGATCCTCATTCCGGAGATTCCCTATCGCATAGAAAAAGTGTGCGACACGATAACAGGTCGGAAAGATGCGGGAAAGCGCTTCAGCATAGTGGTGATTGCCGAAGGGGCAAAACCTGTGGGAGGGAAACTGGTAATCCGGCAGGTTGTCAAGGATAGCCCAGAACCTGTCCGGCTGGGGGGCGTAGGGATGGTGATGGCGAATCAGATAGAGATGTGCTCCGGCATGGAGTCGAGAGTTACGGTGCTGGGTCATCTTCAGCGGGGAGGATCGCCCACAGCATTTGATAGGATTCTCGCAACACGCTTCGGGGTCGAAGCGGTCCGCTTCGTGAAGGAGAGAAAATTTGGCTCCATGGTGGCACTCAGGGGAAGGCGGATCGTTCCTGTGAAAATAACCGATGCGGTCAAAAAACTAAAAGTCGTCTCGAGACATCATCCTCTCGTAAAAGTGGCCCGCAGCCTGGCTGTGAGCTTAGGGGATTAGCGAGGAGGGAGAGTGCCGTGGGCAGTGGATACCTGAAAGGGAACCTGATCGTCCCTACCCCCATAAAGGGCGGAATCAGTGTGGAAGCACTTATAGATAACCATTTTCATGCATACAATGCCGCGCGGCTGAAAGAAGGCGCACGTCTGTTCACGGAAAAGATGCTCGAAGAGGATGTGACGGTGGGGCTTTCTCTCTCAGGTGCCATGACTCCCGCAGGCGTGGGGGGAAGCTGTGTGGTTCCCCTGATAGAGAGCGGCTTTGTCGACTGGATTGTCAGCACGGGGGCGAACCTCTATCATGATGTCCACTTTGCCCTCCAAATGAATCTTCACAGAGGAACACCCTTCGTGGACGACAGGGCCCTCCGGGAAGAAGGGGTTATAAGGATCTACGATATCTTTTTCGATTTCCGGGTTCTTTTGGATTCTGATGCCTTTATCAGGGAGACGGTGTCGTCTCCAGAGTTTTCCGGGAGAATGAGCAGCGCCTGCTTCCACCATCTCCTGGGAAGGTATCTTGACGGACGGGAGAAAAGGCTCGGCGGGGGGGGGAAATCGATTCTGTCTGCCGCATATCGTCAGGGAGTTCCTGTCTATACACCTTCTTTCGGTGATTCCTCCATCGGGATGAACGTGGCAGCCCTAAGGCTCTCCGGGAAGGGGCCCGACGTAGACATCTCCCGTGATGTTAACGAGACAGCTGCGATCGTCTATTCCGCAAAACAGAAGGGCGGCAAAAGCGCTGTGCTGATCGTGGGAGGGGGGGCTCCTAAGAATTTTCTCCTCCAGACGGAGCCCCATCTGCAAGAGATTCTTGGCATTTCTGAAAAGGGACATGATTACTTACTCCAGATCACCGATGCCCGCCCCGACACGCGAGGGCTCTCGCGCGCGGTGCGTCTCCGCCCACGTGCACCGAGGCCTGCCCGACTCCGACGCCAGATATGCTCGTCAACCCAAGGTT
>CAZPLX010000276.1:0-2477 GCA_964587345.1 uncultured bacterium | reverse complement strand
CAGAAAGGGCGGCAAGCGCCAGTCGTGGTCATGGACTCAGTTGTCCATTCCGTACCAGAGAAGGCGTGGCTCACAAATCTCAAATATTCGGGAGATTCCCTCGAAATATCAGGGTTTGCCCTGAACAACTACGTGGTTGCCGACCTGATGAACAATCTTGGGACGACAAAAAAGTTTGGAAACATCATTCTTCTTTCGGCGGAACGGAAGGGTGTGAGGGGTGTCCTGCTCATGTATTTCAGGATCAAGTGTCAAGTGAACGTGTGAAGGAAAAGGTGAGATATGGCGCTCAAAGATAAGTTCGCGGGCAAAGAAGTACCAGGGAAGCAGAAGATAGCCCTTTACGTCCTCTTATTTCTCGGTATCGTAGTTGTCTACTACTTCATTTTCTACTCTCCCGTGAGACAGAGTATCAATACCCTTCAAAAACAGAAGGTTACACTTGAAGGGAAAATAAGGGAGCAGAAAATAATCGCCAAAAACCTGGCGGGTTTCAAGCGGGAGGTGGCAAAACTGGAAATCCAGCTCAATACGCTTCTGGAACAGCTCCCCAACTCATCGGAGATCCCCAAACTTTTGAGGAATATATCCGATGTGGGAAAGGACAACGGACTGGAATTTCTCAAGTTTGCCCCGAAGGGAGAGTCGGCAAGAGAATTCTACGCGGAAATTCCCGTGGATATTGCTGTGAACGGCGGATTCCATGATTTCGGAAGTTTCCTTGAAAGTGTGAGCAGGCTCCCACGTATCGTCAATATTTCCAACGTTGTCTTTGCAAATCCCAGGATCTCCGGGGACAAAGCTGAAATGATGATCCGCTGCACCGCGAAGACCTTTAGGTTCGTTAAAAAAGGAAAGTAACCCGTATGGAGAGAGGGGAGATGAAAGGAAGAGGAATTAAATACCATATGATGCCGTTGATCGGAGGAGTGCTCTGTGTTTCCCTTCTTCTCGTGGGAGGCTGTTCCTCCGATGAGAATCCGGCCTCGAATGCGGCGAAGGTTGTGAAAAAAGTAGTGCAGAAGAAGGCGATACCCGTGAAGAACCCTCCCCGGGAGACGATGGGCCAAACCGAGGGAGAATACAAGGGGTATACCGCGTCAAAGTTGAGAGACCCCTTCGTCCCCTTCCTGAAAAGCGGGGAAGGGAAAAACAGAAAGGCTGCCCTTACACCCCTTGAAAAATTTGCCCTGGGAGAGCTGAAAGTGGTAGGAATCCTCAAAAAAGGGAAAAAGTATGTTGCTCTCGTAGAGGATAATGTGGGGAAAGGCTACACGGTGAAAAGAGGGATGAAGATCGGGAAAAATGGTGGAGTGGTCATGGATATTGGAAAACATTCGATCTCCATCCTGGAAGAATTCAAAGATATTTCCGGCAATAAGGTGAGGAAGGAGAAGAGGTTGGCCCTTCCCAATTCTGGAGGAGAGTAACCATGAAGGAAACGAACGTAAAAGGGGTGTTTGAGAAAAAAGTAGTTCTCCTGTTTGCCCTGCTTCTTCTTCTCGTATTTATGGGGGCGAGGGTTTACGCGGCGAAGGGGCCTGAAGCTGTTGCGAAGTCCTTCACGAAACCCGCTTCGCTGAAAGCGATTCTCGTGGATAAGACCGCCTACTTTACAAATCTTCGTATTAAACTCGAGGGGGAATTAAAAGATTATACCTCCTTCAAGGTGACGGATCCTTTCAATATTGTACTCGATCTGTGGGGTGTGAAGAATCTCATCAAGAAAGAATTGATTCCTGTGGGGACTCCCCAGGTAACCCGGGTGAAATTGGCTCAGCAGAAGGACAAGGTGAGGATTCTTATCGAAACTCCAAGAAATGAAGCCCTGCCCTATATGGTGTCGAGAGAAAATGGGGATGTTGTCGTCTCCGTGGGTGGGGGCGAGAAGGAGAAGGTGACGAGCCTTAAGCGGGGTGTGAAGCCTTCGGGCACATCCCCCGAGATAATGGGAATCGATCTGGAAGATTTTCCCGAAATTTCAAACGTAGTGGTTGCCTACTCGAAGAAGCCTCAATACGAGAAAAATAAGGGAAGTGGCGTGGTGACATTGAACTTCAAAGGTGTGCGCATCGCGGATAATCTTCTTCATCATCTCGATGCGAAAAAATTCAATATCCCGGTGACGATGGTTGACGCAGAAAAGTCGGGGAGCGGTGTAGCGGTGAAGATCGCCTTTCACAAGGGAAGCTCCTATACGATAAAGGAAAAAAAGGGCATGGTGGTCGTCTCCTTCAAAAAAGCAAAGAAGGATGAGAAACAGTACAGAATAGCCGAATTAAAAGCGGTGAGAAAAAACAGCCCGGGTGCTCATAAAAATGTGTCCAGGAAAAGAGTCCAAAGAGGACTAAGGGTTTCTCCCTTTTCTACGATCGATAAAACGGGGAAGAAGGTCTACAGGGGAAAAAGCATATCTCTTGATTTCAAAGATGCGGATATCCAGAATGTTCTGAGGATCATTGCGGAGGTGAGCAATC
>CAZPLX010000275.1:0-2523 GCA_964587345.1 uncultured bacterium | reverse complement strand
ACTCCCAGGGAACGTCCGATTCCGAAAAGGACGGTGTAGAAGTCGTACTCCCTCACGCCGTAGTGCCACTGGACAACCCCTGAATGGGCATCCACGTTTGGCCAGGGGTTCTTCGCCTTCCCATGCTCCTTGAGAACATCGGGAACTACCTCGTAGAGGAGGCTCACAAGCTCGAAAATGGGGTCGTCAGGGAGATGGGCAAGAGAAAAATCCCTCTGGGCCATATATCGGGGATCTGTTCTCCGCAGCACGGCGTGTCCGTACCCTGGGATGACATTCCCGCTGTTCAAGGTATCCCAGCAGAACTGGGTGAGTTCTTCCTTGGTGGGGAGTGTGCCTCCCATCTTCTCCATGACTTCCTGGATCCACTTCAGAACTTCCTGGTTCGCCAGTCCGTGAAGAGGCCCCGCCAGTCCGTCCATTCCCGCGGAGAGAGAGTAGTAGGGGTCGGAAAGGGCAGAGGCGACCAGGTGGGTGGCGTGGGCAGATACGTTCCCGCTCTCATGGTCTGAGTGGAGAATGAAGTACATGCGCATCACATCGTCGTAGGGCTTGCCGATTCCCATCATCTGGGCGAAATCACCCCCTAAATCAAGAGAAGGATCGGAGGGAATGATCGAATCCTTGTACTTGTAGCGGTAGATAAAGGCACCGATCTCGGGGAGCTTCGCCATTAAGTTCATGGCGTCTTCGTAGAAAAACTCCCAGTAGTTGTAGCGGTTCGCCTTCCCTTCCCCGTAAGCCCTGGCAAACAACGATTCCTTCTGCATGGCTAAAATCGCTATGGCGAACATGGTCATGGGGTGGGTATCCTTCCCTACAGCCTTCAGGGTGTCAAACACATAGCCCGGGACCTGCTTCCTCGCCGCAAACTCGTCGTTTACCGCCTTGATGTCCTCCCTGGTGGGAATCTCCCCCGTCAGGAGAAGATAAAAGTGCCCCTCTACAAAGGGCATCTCAGATCCTTCCGGCTTGGGAAGTTTCTCCATTACCTCTGGAATCGTGTAGCCACGGAAACGGATCCCTTCGAAGGGGTCCAGGTAGGAGATGTCCGTGACAAGGCTCTTGATCCCCCGCATCCCTCCTATTACCTGGGATATGGTGACCTCGTCCACCTTCGTCTTTCCGAATTCCTTTAAAAGTTTCGTCACTCTCGGGCGGTGTGCCTCGATCTTCTGGGAAAGAATGTCTTTGAGTGCAGCCATGGTTCCCTCCTTCTTTGGTCTCCAGGTGAGAGTTTACCGCGCCCAATTCGGGATATGTAATGATGTAGAGTGTACAGTATGCAGAAATATTATTAAGAATAGCAAAAAAGGAGAGTTAATGCAAGGGGCGAGAGGTTAGTCCATGAAAACAAGAGAAGGATCCTCACGGGTCAATTCCACCCATTCATGGCTCAGTTCCCTTCCCTTCTTGCAAAAGTCGCAGATGCAGCAGTAGCCGAAAAGAGATCCTATCCACTCATGCATCGCCATGATTGCCAGATATTTCAGATATTTCTTCTTGAGAGCCATGAATCTTTCCTTTAAAGGGTTTAGATACTCATTATTCCATTTAGTTTTAAAATAGTTTGCTTCCTATGAATTGTTTCGGAATTTATTTCAGAAACTTTACATAAAAAAAATAAGCCCCCTCAAGGGGGGGGCCGTATGAGGGGGCTTTAACTCCATAAGGAGTTGGAGGAGATGTGTTTATGACTGATTCTTTGACGGAACCCAAAAAAGATTTATTCACACTTTATTGACAAAAGTTTTTTATATATACCGCCCCTACGCTTTTTCATAATAATATGGAAATTTATTTCATACGGTAGGAAAAAATTTACTCATTATTGCGAATAATCGATACCAATTTAGAGAGAACTCTTTTTACTCCGAAGGGAAAGATTAATAAATCTATTATAAAACATATAGATATGAGGATTTAGGAATAATATTTATTGTGGGTATAATTCTTGAGTTTAAAGATTCTCAATTATAGATATGCAAAGGAGAAAGATGATGAAAATTATGAAGATTATTACTGTTACTTTTTTTACCCTCTTCATTACCGTGTCGGTGACTTATGGGGACGTGATTGATTTCGAAAGTTTTCACGATGGTCAGAGGATAGACTTTGGAATCAATTCACCCACGAACAGAGTTTACTTTGCTGTGGGACCTTCGCTGAAAAAATTGACGGATCCATACATCGCAAAAAGAGGAAAACCGACTACCGCCTTTGTCCACAGAGACAGGCCGGAAGATTTCTCGATTTCGGGAAAAAAATTTCTCACAGACGAACCGTACAGGCCCTTTGGCCCGGATGTAGGTCTTGACTACTTCATCAAATTCGACCTTCCCGTGAACGAACTCTCCCTCGATCTCTACGACTACAGGGTGGATGGAGGTCCTCGCTTCGGAGACAAAGCAATTCTCAAGGCTTTTTCCTCTACGATGAATCTCGTGGGAAAGGATAAGTTTAAAATTACTCGCCCCAACCCTGTAGATGGCAACATAGAAAATCTCTCCATATCCGACCCCT
>CAZPLX010000274.1:0-2540 GCA_964587345.1 uncultured bacterium | reverse complement strand
ATCCTGATCCTCTGTTCTACGAACGGGTGGGAATGAGCATCCTTGACAAGCCCAGAAGTCGCACCAGCGCCGAAATTCCACGTCTGTACTTCCCCCTTCGCCCTAAAAAACCCTGTTGCTGAGTATTCCGCGAAAGCAGGCGCGGAAATCAGCGCTGCAATCGCGACGATCAGAGTAACTTTTAGAAATCTTTTCATAACATCCCCTCCTTCATTTTAGAGTGCAAAATTAAATTCCATAAGATTGAAAAACCTCACCACTTCCTTATCACCCCCTCCTCATTAGTTTTATACATCATACACACATCTTTGTCTATATCAAGAGGGTATAATAAAACCCCCGTTTATTTCGGATAAATATCATTCAAATTAATGGTTGTCAAGCTTTTTTCCCTATCCTTTTCCCAATTCAAATAAATATATTTTTGTCTTCCCCTTTTTCATAATGTTCTTATTTTTCACCACTAAGGGGCTGATAAAAAATAGTTTTCCCTCATGGGAGCGTATAAGTGCACAATCTGAGATCAATCCATTTACTTTTTTCCCCTCAATTTTCCTCACAAACCCGTCTCCATCCCACTCGAGCAAAACGACCCTGCTCCATGAAAATGACCTGATTCCCGAAAGAAGAGGTTTTGGCGCTTCCCGGGCAAGGAAGAGCACTTTAGCGTCCGAGGGGACCCTCTTCAAGCGACCCGCAAGATAGTACCTTTTCTTTTCCATTAACCCGATATCAAGGTCGGATGACTCGAAAAAATCGAGAGCACCCGAATAGTATTCGCTGCTCTTCCAGAAAATCTGTCCCTCAGGATTTGATACCCGCAACTTTTCATACTGGTCGATCAGAATAAACCGCTGTTTTCCTTCCCGGGAAAAGGCGTTCATACCGACTATTCCCATCACACGCTCTTCGTTCATAGGGATCCTGATTGCCGCTCCCTTCTTAAGTTTCTTCCCCTCCAGGCGAGCAACATAGGCCTTGTCCGCATAGGGGGATTCGAATCCTGTATCCTGAACGACCAGAGTTTTCTTTCCCCCGTAACCCTCAAACACTGCCAGATAGCCTCTCAAATCGCCAAATTTTATTTTTATCCTGCCCTCCACATTCCCCACAACAAACGAAGTGGGTATCGAATAGGATAATTCTGTCACAATAAAATCTTCCACTCCGTCTCCATCGATATCGAAGGTGTCGATATTTATCAGGTGGCTCCCCTTTCCCCTATCGATGGTGATGAGAGGCTTTATTTTTTCCCCTTCAAACCTGTAAAAGTAGATCCTGTGCCTTCCCATGAAGGCAACCTCATACACCCCATCCCCATCGATATCTCCCGCCGCAACACGGTTGATCACCCCGGGGAGATCTCCCAGGTCGCTCACACGTGTGATCTCCGTGAACTCTTTTTCGGAAGTCTTACGGCCAGCCTTTTTGTCTCCAGACAAACTGGAGGGTTTCGGACTGTTTTCCAACTGTTGCGGTGAAGGAGTCGTTGGTGCACTCCTTCCCTCTTTCTCCACACCTGTTAACGACTTCGACACTTTTTGCGCCAGTTCATCGAGGCCGCCGATAATCTTATCGATGTTATCCGCGCTGGTGTAAAATCCACCCTTCCTCTGCCCCTTCACGTCAAAAAGGATAAGATCGAGGGAATAGGCTCTCCCCAGTTTCGTAATCGTTCCTGCTACCGCATAATCTGCTCCAGTTGCCTTGAGCGCGGAAAGAGGTTCCTTCTCATCCCCCAGGGTCACTTCCCACCCTGTCTCCTCTGAGAGTCTTGAAGAAAATAGCCTCGGAACCGACTTGCTGATCAAGGATAAATCCTCTTTTGCAACCACATTGAAGGGTAAGACTACAACTTTCCCGCCCTCTGATCCGAGGATAGCGGGAGGAGCAGGGAGGAGGAAAAGGATGAGACCAAGAAAAAATATGGCCTTAAGGGATTCTCTGAACCTGGAAAAAAGATATTCTCCCATGACGGATAAATGTATCATTCAGAAAAAGTTGTTTCAAGGGGTTCTTTCTGTCTTGGAAAATACATCAGGATTTAAAGACCTTTCTCCTGAAGAGGTTTCCTTTGATTGACGTAATCCTGTCGATGAAGAGTATCCCATCCAGGTGATCCATTTCGTGCTGGATCACCACCGCCTCGAAACCCTCTGCCTCGATAACCTCGGTATTGCCGTAGCGGTCCGTACCCTCTACAAGAATCCATGTCGCCCTTGTCACGTTTCCCGTATAGTCGGGAACGCTCATGCATCCTTCTCTGCACACCTGTTTCCCCCGACGGGAGAGGATATTCGGGTTGATAAGTACGTTCAGTCCATGATGATTGTGCGCACGCTTGTTGTGAGACACATCGCAGACAACGATTCTCTTCAGTTCCCCCACCTGAGGTGCGGCGATCCCTACACCTCCGGGGGACGAGTACATGGTCTCGACGAGGTCATCGATAAGATCGCTTACCTCCTCTGTCACCCAATCTACCGGTTCTGAGATTTCTTTCAGGATGGGGTCCGGGTACCTGAGAATCTCCCTTATTG
>CAZPLX010000273.1:0-2545 GCA_964587345.1 uncultured bacterium | reverse complement strand
TGGCACTTGAAGCACTTCCCCGGGTTGATTCTCCCGTCCAGGCGGTGTTGTATGATGTAATCTCCCCTGTGAGGAAGCATCCTTTCGGGGCGATCGCTCATCTTGACGTTCGGCTTCAGTTCATCCTTTTTCGCGTGGCAATCCTGGCAGAAAGAGGGCTTGTGACAGGCGGAACAGAGTGCCTGGGATTGACGGGCATACTGTTTGTGGTTTTTCACGAACGTTCCTGTGTGACGAAAAGTTTCGTAGGGCTTCAATGTTCCCGTGGATATATCTTCGTGGCATTCTGTACAGTCGGGACGGGCTAGCTCGAGTTCTTCGGGGTGCTTCGCGGGAATTGATTCCGACTTTGAAAGATGGTTGCATCCTGAGAGAAGGAAGAGAGATAGGGTGATTACCCACGAGATTAGTAAAAGTTTCCTTGCCATCTTATTCATCTCCTCCACTGCTTAAGTCAAGTGACGCCTTTACGAAGAGTGTGTAGTCGTCTTCGAATCTCGGGCTTTTTGTGTAGGTGAGGTTTCCGAGTATCTTCAGGTATGAAAGGATATCGAAGCGGGCAGTCCCCACAACCTGGTAGCTACTCTTTTTCCCCATTATCGCTTTGTCATTCCTCTGGGTCAGCGCGTCAAGGGAGAAGAGCCACTTTTGCAGCGAGTACGTCCCGTAGGCCCTCAATTCGTAATACTCGTTTTCTCTTTTGTCTGCACTTATGAGAGCGAGTGAAACCCCCGCGATATTTTCGAGTTCATGAAACCTGTACCGCGCCCCTGCCTCGAACCTCGTGGCATCTCCTGGATCGCTATTATCATGGAGGAAGCTCTTCACGCTCCCTTCAAAGGTGAGATTCTCCCGTATCACCCAGTCAACGATTAAAGAAAGGTCCTGCTCCTCGTCAGAAGAGTCGATTGTGGGGGAGAGAAAGGCAGAATGAAGGGCTGTCTGAAAATATCCTCTGTATTTGTAATCTTCATATCCTAGAGCAATCGATACCGCATCGTTTGCCTTTACGCGGAGGAGATAATCCTGGTAGCTAAGGGCGTCGATGGCCAGATTGTATTGGGCGCTTCCTACGAGTTCGAAGCGGTTCATCGGGTGTGTCCAGAAATCGAGGCCGATCACCTCCCTGTTGTCTCCCTGGAAGTCCCCATCCTCGTAAAGGAGAGTGAGGCCGATCTCCGCAAATCCCGGTTTTGTGTAGAAAATTCTTCCTCCGATGAGAAAATCCCCCGTATCTGTGGTGGTTATGGTGTGTTCCACGGGAATTCCACCATAAAGGGCAAGGCCGAAACCTTTCTGGCATCTTCCTTTGAGGTAGACCCCGTCCACAATGTCGGCCACAGTTCCTTCTGCGAAGAAAAATCTTCCAAGACGTGCCTCTCCGTTCCCCGTGGGATGGTTGTATTGGAAGTAGGCGCTGTTAAGGTCTCCCGTGGCGCTGCTCCCCCCCTGGTCATCTCCAAGGTCGGCCCTCCCCCATCCGTTGAAATGAAAGGAAACAGGCTTATCTTTGAGATTACTCACATCTGCTGAGATATATTCGTAGAAGGGGACGAAATCGAAAGTACCGCCTTTTGCCACATCCCTCTCAAAATAGAAGAGGTAACTTTTCGATGAGAGGGACACTTCCGCCCCCCTGCAGATCGTCACGCCAAGGAGAAGGGAGAATATAATGGAAAAAGAGATAAGAAATTGGTGATGGTATCTACAGTTAAGCCTCATAGGTACCCCCCCGCCCTTAAGTTTCTCTGCGAAACCTACCAGACAAATGAAATAGTGTCAATATCGAGGAGAGCTTACGTCCCAGGGAGAATAGAATGGAACCCCCCGGAGAAATCTTCTTTCCCCGGGAGGATCCCTGTGAGAAGGGTGCTTATGGGGAAACAAATCCGCTAATTCGCTCTCATATTTCCAGCTCCGATGCGTCGATGACGCTTCCACTAAGCGTCCCCTTTGCCTTTACTACTGTGGTGCCTACTGTTATGGCATTGAAAAATGTTGCCGCCGAAACGACAGTGTCGTTCAATGTATATTGGGGCGTTCCAGTAGGGGTGATTGTGACTCCCAGGATTATCAGCTGGCTCGTGATTCCGGTCCCAAATGATTTGCTGTCAACAATTCCCTTGAGGGTGACGGAGGGAGAAGAATCTTCCCGCTCAATCCGGGTGGCAACGATATTTCCCGCCGTATCTTTCCTCCCGTGGATCGTGAGATGGTCATTGATCGATATATCAGCAAGGGAAAATACGAGGAGTCCAGCGCTGCTGTTGTCTTCGTACTGGGTCTTCCCGTCCACGAAGATCTGTAGTCCCAAGAGAGTTACGCTGTTAGTCTCTATCTGCTGCACGTCCCCTTCGATCTCTATCGTACCCTCTTCTTCGAATGAGATAGATTCGGCAACGAGGACGAGGGTTCCGCTTCGATCCTCGAAGGTCCCTTCAACTTCGAGTTTCACATTGAGGATGATATCTGTCTGTGTCCCACCTTCAAACTCCGTGGACGTGGTGATTTCCACCGGTGTTCCCTCGAGTTCGAAATCTCCCAG
>CAZPLX010000272.1:0-2547 GCA_964587345.1 uncultured bacterium | reverse complement strand
TCGAGATGCTAAAGAGGGACCAGAACGACGAAGTGAGGATCATCAGAGAACACTACCTTGGGAAGATCAAGAATCTTCTACTGGGGAAACGGGCCGCGGGGAGGATTATGACCTCTGACAGGTCGTCGGTGGTGGTACAGAAGAATAAAGAGATCACGGAAGAGATTTTTCATGAGATCCCCCGGGACAGGCTGTCTGATGTGACTATCGTGGAAGAGGACGTAAAGGGGAAGGTGAAAGAGATCCTTGACCTTTCTGATGCCCATATCAAAATGATCAAGAAGCGGTTTTCAGAGAAATTTGACAGGGTGCAGCGAGGTGACGAACTTCCCCCCGGTGTTCTCAAGACTGTTAAGGTCTACGTGGCTATGAAACGGAAGCTGTCGGTGGGAGACAAGATGGCCGGGCGGCACGGGAACAAAGGAGTTATCTCCATGGTGCTCCCTTCTGAAGACATGCCCTACCTCGAGGATGGATCACCGGTCGATGTCGTTCTTAACCCCCTTGGTGTTCCTTCAAGGATGAATGTGGGACAGATTCTTGAAACACATCTTGGATGGGCTGCTAAGGAACTGGGTGCACAGATCGATACCTATCTCAAGACTCAGGGGTCTCCCACTGATGTGAAGGAATGGCTCAAGACTGTATACAACTCTTCTCAATTCAGCGAGTATGTTGAAGGCCTCCCGGATGAGGAAATAATGGAGCTTGCGAAAGGTGTGAAAAATGGGTTGTTTATGGCGACCCCCGTTTTTGCCGGCGCAAAAGAGGGGGAGATCAAAGAGTACCTTAAGATGGCCGGGCTCCCGGAAAGTGGTCAAACCTCATTGTACGATGGGCGAACAGGGCTTCCCTTCAAAAGGAAGGTGACCGTGGGAGTGATGTACATGCTTAAGCTCAACCATTTGGTGGATGATAAAATTCACGCCCGCTCCACGGGCCCTTACTCCCTGGTGACACAGCAGCCCCTTGGAGGGAAGGCCCAGTTTGGTGGACAGAGGCTTGGAGAGATGGAAGTCTGGGCTCTCGAGGCCTTCGGAGCCGCCCACTCGCTTCAGGAATTTCTCACGGTGAAATCGGACGATGTCCCCGGGAGGGCGCGCATGTATGAATCGATCGTCAAAGGGGGATTTACTCTCGAACCGGGACTGCCTGAGTCTTTTAATGTTCTCATCAAAGAGCTGCAGGCCCTCGGACTTAATGTTGAACTAAAAAATGAAGAATAAATATGTAACTTCCTAAATGGAGGGATAAAATTGGACGACATTCTTAGAATACTGGATAGTCCGAAAAATCCTCTGAACATATCGAGCATAAAAATATCGATTGCCTCGTCGGATATGATCAGGAAATGGTCTCACGGGGAAGTAAAAAAACCGGAGACTCTTAATTACAGAACCTTGAAGCCCGAGCGGGAAGGCCTTTTCTGCGCAAAGATCTTCGGCCCCATAAAAGACTACGAGTGTCTCTGCGGTAAATACAAACGGATGAAACACAGAGGTATCGTGTGCGAGAAGTGCGGTGTGGAAGTGATTCAGTCGAAGGTAAGGAGAGAAAGGATGGGGCACATTGAACTTGCTGCTCCTGTTGCCCATATATGGTTTCTCAAAAGCCTTCCCAGCAGGATCGGGACGATTCTCGACCTCACAATGAAAGAGGTGGAGAGTGTCCTCTACTTCGAGAAATATATTGTTCTCGAACCGGGGGACACAGAACTTGAAAAGTGTGAACTTCTCACTGAAGAGATGTACAGGAAGCATCGTCAGGAATCAGGAGATGCTTTTACGGTGGGAATCGGCGCGGAAGCAATGAAGGAACTCCTGAGGGAACTGGATCTGGATAGTCTCTCTGAAGAATTGAGAAGGGATATTTCCCAGACCGCTTCAGACGCCAAAAAGAAAAAATTTTCCAAGAGGCTCAAGGTCGTAGAGGCTTTCAAGGAATCCTTGCAGCGTCCGGAGTGGATGATCCTCGACGTACTTCCGGTTCTTCCCCCGGATTTAAGGCCACTGGTCCCTCTTGACGGAGGGCGCTTTGCTACCTCCGATTTGAACGATCTCTACAGACGGGTGATCAACCGGAATAACCGCCTAAAAAAGCTCATGGATCTGAATGCCCCGGATATTATCATCAGGAACGAGAAGAGAATGCTGCAGGAAGCGGTAGATGCTCTCTTCGATAACGGAAGAAGGGGAAAGACTATTACAGGTTCGAACCGCCGTCCCCTGAAATCTTTGAGTGACATGCTCAAGGGAAAATCGGGGCGTTTCCGCCAGAACCTCCTTGGAAAACGTGTCGACTATTCTGGTCGTTCGGTCATCGTAGTTGGACCGAACCTGAAACTCCACCAGTGCGGGCTTCCCAAAAAGATGGCACTCGAACTCTTCAAACCATTTGTTTTCAACAAGCTCGAAGCAGGAGGTTATTCTACGACGATCAAGCAGGCGAAGAAACTTGTGGAGAGCGAGACCAAAGAGGTCTGGGATGCTCTCGAAGAGGTTACCAGGCAGCATCCCGTTCTATTAAATAGGGCCCCCACACTCCACA
>CAZPLX010000271.1:0-2555 GCA_964587345.1 uncultured bacterium | reverse complement strand
GGGACGCCACCCAGTTTTTTTCCCGATTTTAGATTCACCAGGCTATTATATCAGAATAATGCCCGTTTCAGACCAGGAAACTACATTTTGGTACCGTGGTTGTTTCGGGTTTAGGGTTTCGAGTTTCGAGTTGACCCGAAACTCGAGACTCGAAATACGAAACTCTCATTTACTGTTTCAGAATCTTCCTGAGCACATAGGGGAGAATTCCCCCATGGTGAAAATATTCCAGTTCGTGGGGAGTATCGATACGTGACCGTACGGTGAATCTCTGCTCCCCCTCTTCCGACCTTGCTACCACCTTGAGAGTTCCCCCCGGGGGGAGGGACGAAATTCCCGATATATCGTATTCCTCTTTCCCCGAGAGTCCCAGAGATCTCCACCCCTCTCCCTCAAGAAACTGGAGGGGAAGGACACCCATCCCTATGAGATTTGACCGGTGGATCCTTTCATAGCCTTCCGCAATCACCGCCCTCACTCCGAGGAGCAACACTCCCTTCGCGGCCCAGTCCCTCGAAGATCCCGTCCCATACTCCCTTCCGGCAAGGACGATAAGGGGAACTCCTTCCTCTTCGTAACGCATTGCCGCGTCGTAAATCCACATCTGCTCTCCATCGGGAAGATGGAGGGTCACTCCCCCCTCAACCCCTGGAACAAGTTGATTTTTCACTCTCACGTTCCCAAAGGTACCGCGAACCATCACCTCATGGTTTCCCCTCCGGGAGCCGTATGAATTAAAATCCGCCACCTTTACACCTTTTGAGAGGAGATATTCGCCGGCGGGGCTCTTCTCCGGTATGGCCCCTGCAGGAGAAATGTGGTCCGTGGTTACTGAATCCTCGAGAAGAGCAAGGGCCCTTGCGCTCCGGATGTCTTGTACCTCACCAGGCTCGATCGACATACCGGAAAAATAGGGAGGTTCTTTGATATAGCTGGACCTTTCATCCCACTCGAAATTTTTCTCACTCCCCACATCCATTTTGTTCCACCGCTCGCTTCCCCCGTACACGTTTCCATAGCTTTCTTTGAACTTCTCCTTCGTAACGAATTTACTCACCATCTCCTCAATTTCCCTGTTTTCAGGCCACACATCCTTCAGATACACGGGATTCCCGGAGGTATCGTACCCCAGTGGTTCCGAGGAAAGGTCAGAGGTAATCTTTCCCGCGATGCTGTATGCCACCACAAGTGGAGGGGATCCAAGGTAGTTTGCCCTCACCTGGTTGTGTATCCTCCCCTCAAAATTCCTGTTCCCTGAAAGTACCGCTGCAACCACGATATCTTCCTCCTCCACCGCTTTCTTCACCGATGCAGGGAGAGGGCCGCTGTTCCCTATGCATGTGGTACACCCGTACCCGACCACATGGAACCCGAGAGCTTCCAGATAGGGCATAAGGCCAGAATCCTCGAGGTAGTCGGTCACCGTTTTCGAACCGGGAGCAAGGCTCGTCTTTACCCACGGTTTTCTCTGGAGTCCCCTCTTCACTGCATTCCTGGCAAGCAGCCCCGCCGCAATCATCACGGATGGGTTGGACGTGTTCGTACAGCTCGTGATGGCGCTGATTACCACAGAACCGTGGCAGAGATGATATGAGGTGCCGTCTGGCCTGTGAACAGGCGCACACACATCAGGAGGCACCTCTCCAAAGCCCTTATCTACACCCTGTTCAGGGAGACACCCTCCCTCGTCGAGCCAGCTTTCAAGATGCTCCCTGTCGTGTTCCTCGTCGTCAATCTTCCCCACCGACTCCATCAGGGAAAAGAAAGACTCCTTTACCCCGGACAGGGACACACGGTCCTGGGGACGCCTGGGGCCCGCAAGGCTCGCTTCGATCTTCGTCATGTCCACCTCCACCACCTTCCCGTAGAGGGGGTCGGGAGTGTCGGGATCGTACCAGAGGCCCTGCTCCTTGAAATAATGTTCCACGAGTTCCCCTTCCTTTTCTCTGCCCGTCACTCGAAGATATTCCACCGTCTTCCCGTCAACGGGGAATATACCCACTGTCGCTCCGTATTCGGGAGTCATGTTCCCTAGTGTTGCTCGGTCAGCAATCGACAATTTTTGAACTCCCGGACCGAAATATTCCACGAACTTTCCCACCACTCCAAGCTTACGAAGGGTTTCCGTTACAAAGAGAACCAGATCTGTGGCAGTCGAAGCCGGGGAAAGCTCCCCTGTTAAGCGCACTCCCACTACCTGGGGAATCACCATCGAATAGGGTTGGCCGAGAAGAACGGCTTCCGCCTCGATTCCCCCTACGCCCCACCCGAGGATACCGAGACCGTTTATCATGGGAGTGTGGGAGTCCGTTCCCACCAGGGTATCAGGATACACAAAGGACTCCTTTCCCTTGCGAGAAGTCATGGCTACGGATCCAAGAAATTCGAGATTTACCTGGTGGCATATCCCCGTGTTCGGAGGAACCACTGTGAAATTATCGAAGGCCTTCTGTGCCCACTTCAGGAGAGCGTACCTCTCCTCGTTTCTCCTGAACTCAGCCTTCTCGTTTAAAAGGAAGGCAAAGGCGGTACCGAAGGTATCTACCTGGATGGAG
>CAZPLX010000270.1:0-2578 GCA_964587345.1 uncultured bacterium | reverse complement strand
CGATGGAAGGGGTCGGCTCTATATTCGGTACAGCGGAACGGAACCTCTTCTCCGAATCATGGTAGAGGGAACAGACCAGAGGGTAATTTCAGATATGGCAAGAGAAATCGCAGAGACTGCGTCAAGAGAAATCGGGTAAGAAGGCCATATGAAAAAACTCGGAGTGAACATCGACCACGTGGCAACCCTCCGGGAAGCGAGGAAGGGAGAAGAACCGGATCCGGTGTATGGCGCCACTCTCGCCGAGCTCGCGGGGGCGGACGGTATCACCGTACATCTGCGGGAGGACAGGCGGCACATCAATGACAGGGATGTTTTGCTCCTCATCCAATTCATAAAGACAAAACTTAATCTCGAAAGGGCAGCAACAGAAGAAATGGTTGCTATCGCGAGAAAAATTCGCCCCGCCAGTGCCACTCTTGTCCCCGAAAAAAGAGAAGAAGTGACAACGGAAGGAGGTCTCGACGTGTCAGGGCAGAGAGACCATCTTTCGGGGGTAATCTCTTCCCTGAAAGAGTCTGGAATCGCTGTAAGCCTTTTCATCGATCCTGAAATCGATCAGATAGATAATTCCAGAGTCGCCGGGGCGGATGGGATCGAGATTCACACAGGTTCTTACTGCAATGCTTTTGGAAAAGAGGGAGAAGGGGAAGAACTTGCTAAAATCCGCACTGCCGCTTTTTACGCTCATTCCCTCGGACTCGAGGTACATGCCGGACACGGCCTGAACTATACAAATATTATCCCTGTTCTCGACTTTCCACAAATCGTGGAGTTCAACATCGGGCATTCAATAATTTCCAGGGCAGTCTTCATAGGACTTGGCAGGGCTGTTTCCGATATGGTCGCTCTTATCAGGCGTGAACAGTGATCTTGGGTGTGGGAGTTGACATCGTAGACATAGAAAGGGTAGAGAGGATCCTCGCGAACTACGGCCTCCGTTTCATCGAGCGTGTTTTTACTCAGGAGGAAGCCGAATATGCCTGCGGGTCAGATGTAAAGAAGGGTGAACGCTTTGCAGGAAGATTTGCGGTCAAGGAAGCGGTCATGAAGGTTCTCGGAACCGGAAAGAGCGGGGGTATCCTCTGGAAGGAGATCGAAACCGTATCGGGAAGGAGGGGGAAACCTGAACTTTTTCTCCACGGGGCGGCAAAGGAGAAGTCAATCAATATGGGAATTCGATCTCTTCACGTGAGCATTTCTCACGACGGGGGAAAAGCTATCGCATTCGTCATAGGGGAAGGTGAAAAATAATGATTCCCCTCGTTACAGGGGAAACCATGGCCACCATCGATCGGCGGGCTATTGTTGAGTGTGGAATTCCGGGTTCTGAACTCATGGAGAACGCGGGGAGAGAAGGGGCAAATTTTATTCTCCATCATTTCGACAGTGAAGGCTGTTCCCGTAAAAACACGCGTATAGCAGTTGTGTCAGGAAAGGGGAACAACGGTGGGGATGGATTCGTAGTCTCCCGTTTTTTGATGGAGGCAGGGCTGGCAGTCACTCATTTCGCGGCAGTGGATACGCAAGAACTTTCTCCTGAGGTCAGAGAAAAGGCCGAACTTTTCATGAAGGAAGGAGGTGAAGTAAGGACCATTTTTGACAGGGAGAGCCTTTCTCTTTTCGCCGATTACGGTGAAAAGTGCGATTCCATTGTGGATGCTCTTTTCGGGACCGGGTTGCGAAGGGAAGTTTTGGGACTCTACAGAGACATTATTAAAACCATAAATTCTCTTGAGGTAACCGTATTTTCTCTCGACATACCGAGCGGGATAAGCGCAACCTCGGGAAAGATCCTGGGAGAGGCGGTGTACGCTGATTATACCCTCACATTCGCCTTTCTGAAACAGGGGCAGGTTCTTTTCCCAGGATCGAGCCATTGCGGAGAAATTCACCGTGTCGACATCGGAATTCCGGAGAAGGCCTTTTCAGAAACATATTTCGATTGCTTTAAGATAACGGCGAAAAGCGTGTCTAGGATGCTTCCAGTCCGGGCAAACGATTTTCACAAGGGTAAGGCGGGGAAGACATATATCGTCGGTGGATCCCGGGGAATGACGGGAGCGGTGGTGATGTCATCGGAAGGAGCCCTTGCCGCCGGTTCCGGCCTCATATATGCGGTTATTCCAGAAAGTCTCAACCCAATCCTCGAGATCAAGCTCACAGAGGAGATGACATGCCCCGTGGAAGATGGAGGCTTGGGGGTTCACTCCCCCGAAGGTGCACGAGAGGTAATATCTCTCATTACAAAGGCGGATTCCGTTGCCCTGGGCCCCGGTCTCTCAATGGAAGATAGGGCGGGAAAATTTCTGTTTACCCTCATTCCTGAAATCAAAAAACCACTCGTGATTGACGCAGATGGCCTGAATTGGATCGCCAGGAGGGAGGGATTGATGCAGAGCTGTTTCCCAATTTCTCGGAACTCGCACAGAGTTCCGTCTGGTTTCGTAATGCCACAACAGTTGCCAATGCCACGGAGCTCGCGCTCCCGGCAATTCTCTCCGGCCGGTATCCCGCGCGCGGCCTTCATCCGACTTCTCAGGATTACCCGCTGAACCTATTCTCGCTGTTAGAGCAA
>CAZPLX010000269.1:0-2582 GCA_964587345.1 uncultured bacterium | reverse complement strand
CGGTTATTGACACCGCTGCCCTGACAAGGGAAAAAGGGGTAATAGAAAATTTTATTTTTGTTTTTTCGGGGGAAAAAACAAGGATGAATTTTCTGAAAAAATAAAAGAAGAAAGAGAAAAAAAAAAAATTTTTAGGTGTTGGTTTAAAGGCCGAACACCCAAAAAATAAAAAAAAAACAGGAAAATATCCCCCCCCCTATTACCCCCGCCAGTAAAATGTTTACCTACCATAACCGATATATCCCGTACAGGAACATGGTATGCTTTTTCATCGAAGGAGCAGGGATTGTTCTCTCCGTACTTATTTCTTCACTTATCATTTCGAAGGAAGGCGTTCCTTTCGCATTCGGATTAGACATTCTCTACAGAGGGGTTCTTATTGCTTTTTTTGCCCAGTTCTGTATGTTTGTGCTGGACCTCTATGATCTGAAGATTTCTCTCTCTGTCCTTGAAATACTTTTCTCGGTAACTTTCACTACAGGTTTTGTATTTCTCCTGATAGGCCTTTTCAGTTCTTTTTTCCCCACCATGGGTATTTCGGGGGAGGTTTACTATCTGACTGGCCTTTTCATATTTCTCTTTCTCTTCATCTGGCGTTTTTTCCTGGAAATTTACATAGTGAAATATTCCGCGTCTCTTAATATCCTTGTAATTGGTTATGGAGATAATGCAACGAATATCGCTAACTTAATTTCTGAATATAAAAGATCTGGTTTAAACCTTACTGGATTTGTTTTCAGGAAGGACCTTTTTTCTGCGGGGAAGGTTCCAGAGGATTTCCCACGATGGAATTTTGAAGAAATTAAAAAAGTTGTGGAGGAACACGCGGTTCGTGAAATTGTGGTTGCTCCCGATGATAGAAGAAAAAATATTCCTATCAAGAACCTTCTTGATTTGAAAGTTCAAGGCGTAGAGATACAAGAGTGGCCAGAATTCTACGAAAAGGTTACAGGAAAAATTCCCATGCAGAATCTCCCCCCATCCTATTTTGTTTTCAACAAAGGTTTCAATGTATCTTTAATGACCAAAATCCTTTCAAGGATCACTAATTTTGTCGGTTCTCTCATTGCCCTAGCACTCTCACTTCCTGTTATTATTGTTGTGGCTATCGCGATCAAACTCGATTCCAAAGGTCCCATTTTCTATACACAGCAAAGAGTGGGGGAGAATGGGAACATATTTAGTGTAATAAAGTTCAGAACCATGGTGGAGGATGCGGAAAAAGCTACCGGTGCTGTGTGGGCCAGGGAGAATGATCCCCGGATAACAAAGATTGGAAAATTACTCAGGAGATTTCGTATAGATGAACTCCCTCAGTTCTTCAACGTGTTCAAAGGAGAGATGAGTGTGATAGGCCCTAGGCCTGAGCGGCCGGAATTCGTAGAAATTCTGGAAAATGAACTTCCCTACTATTCGATCCGTTATACTATCAAACCTGGTGTCACCGGGTGGGCTCAAGTAAATTATTCATATTCTGGAACGGTTGAAGAGTCGCTGGAAAAACTTGAATATGACCTTTTTTACCTTAAAAATCGATCATTTAAACTTGATCTGTTTATTATTTTAAAGACCATTAAGATCGTACTCCTTGGAAAAGGTTCCGTGTAATCGCAACACTTTTTCCCTTGAAAAAATATCCTTGAAAATCCACATGACATACGGGTTGCATAATCTTGAATGGTGACAGAGGGACGATACTCAATATATTTACCGCTGATATTGAGGAATATTTTCAGGTTGAGGCCTTTTCCGGTTATATAAGGAAAGATGAGTGGGACCATTATCCCGAAAGGGTTGAGAAGAATACGGAACGCCTTCTCGAAATCATGGACCTCTACGAAGTTAAGGGAACATTTTTCATAGTAGGGTGGCTTGCGGAGAGAAAGCCGGACCTTGTGAAAATGATCTCCAGGAAAGGCCACGAGATTTCATCTCATGGATATTCTCACACGATGGTGACGAAAATGACCCAACGGGAATTTCGGGAAGACATACGAAGGGCAAAGGGGATACTCGAAGATATAACGGGAGAAAGGGTTATCGGGTATCGAGCGCCCACATTCTCCATTGTAAATAAGACCGCCTGGGCCTATGATATTCTCCTCCAGGAGGGATACAGGTACAGCAGCAGCGTTTTTCCCATCAGGCATGACCGGTACGGATGGATTGACTTCGGGTTGAGGAAGAAAATTGTCGCCTCGTCGGAAGAGATAGACCTGTGGGAGTTTCCCATGTCGGTATGGGACCTGGGACCTATCAGGATACCGCTTGGGGGAGGAGGGTATTTGCGGGCATATCCCCTCGGGCTTACCCGGTATCTCGCCGGGAGAGTGATCGATAAGGGGAGACCCCTCATCCTCTATGTCCACCCCTGGGAACTGGACGATGCCCATCCCAGGGTTGATGTCCCCCTCCTTAAAAGAGCAAGACACTTCATCGGCATTGCAGGCCTGGACGGGAAATTACAAAGGATTCTCCAATCCTTTCGTTTCGCTCCCTTTCGGGACATTTTCCAGGGGACTGGAGATATTCCCTCGAATAAGGAGTGAGAAGATAAGGGAAATTAATGGTCTACAATCAGC
>CAZPLX010000268.1:0-2586 GCA_964587345.1 uncultured bacterium | reverse complement strand
CTTGCATGTGTTAGGCACGCCGCCAGCGTTCGCTCTGAGCCAGGATCAAACTCTCAAGTTAATTCAAAAATAATAGGATCCTGCACCATTCACTGTTTAGTTTTCAAAGATCTGCCCGAAGGCTAAGGATATCCAATATATGTTATGTTCAGCTATGTGTCAAGAAAATAATCTCTTCTTACTCTTTTTTTTTAACTCTTATTTAAATTGTACCCTGAAGAACTCTTTTTTTCCAACCTTTAATTTCACTTCCCCTTTAGTTTCAATAAGATACTTGCCGTCAGAAATTTTACCTCCGTTCAGTTCCACACCCCCCTGTTCGATGAGTCTCCTCGCTTTTGAGGTTGAGCCGAAGGAGGGTGAAACCTCGGAAATCAGTTTTGCAAGCCAGATGTCCCCACCGTCGTGTGTGAACTCCACGAGAGGAGCATTTTCAGGAAATTCTCTTCTGGAAAATTTCGTGAAAAAATCTTCCCTGGCCCCCTTTGCCATCGAAGGGCCGTGAAACCTCTCCACAATTTCCTCACCCAGGCGAACCTTCAGATCACGGGGATTTACATCCCCATCCGACATCATTCGTTTCATCTTCTCGAACTCTACCAGGGGCACATCGCTCAAAAGCTCATAGTATCTCATCATCAATTGGTCGGATATGGACATCACCTTTCCGAACATGGCATTAGGAGGTTCGTCGATCCCGATGTAGTTTCCATAGCTCTTCGACATCTTCTGCGTACCGTCTATACCTTCAAGGAGAGGGGTCGTCATGATGATCTGGGGTTTTTGGCCATAATAGCGCTGGAGGTCCCTCCCCACCAGAAGATTGAATTTCTGATCGGTCCCCCCGACTTCCACGTCTGCTTTAAGGGCAACAGAATCATATCCCTGCATGAGGGGATAAAGAAACTCGTGGAGGTAAATTGGTTTCAAATCCTCAAACCTCTTGTGAAAATCATCCCGCTCGAGCATCCGGGCAACCGTCATCTGGCCGGTCAGACGTATAAAATCTTTCGGCCCCATAGTCTCCAGCCATTCGCTGTTGTATCTTATTTCCGTCTTTTCAGGATCAAGTATCTTGAAAATCTGCGCCTTGTAGGTCTCCGAATTCCTGACCACCTCTTCTTTCGTAAGTGGAGGGCGCGTCTCCGTTCTCCCCGTGGGATCACCTACCATTGCTGTCACGTCACCAATAAGAAAGATTACCTGGTGTCCCTCTTCTTGAAAATGTTTCAACTTCTGAATAAGAACCGTATGACCCAGATGAAGATCAGGAGCTGTGGGATCGAATCCTGCCTTGATCCTCAATTGCCTCCCTTCCCTCTTCGCTTCTTCCAGACGCTCCCTGAGTTCTTCTTCCCGGATTAGCTCAACAACACCCCTTTTCAGGCGCTTCAGAAGGTCGTTCATTTCCTTTCACCTCATTGAGTGATATTGTAAATTCTTTGAATGTCCCTGCACTTCCCGGTTGTGTCGTCAAGCTCGATGATAACCCCTGAAAAGAGAAGGGGACCCGTGGCAACTTCGAATCTTACCGGCATCTGGGTGAGAAACCTGGAAAGTATCTCTTCCCTTCTCATGCCGATTACCCCGTTTAATGGACCGCACATTCCCACATCAGATAAGTATCCAGTCCCTTCCTTAAGAACTCTGCTATCTGCCGTCTGAACATGGGTGTGAGTTCCCACTACCGCAGAAACTCTTCCGTCTAAATAAAATCCCATTGCCTCCTTCTCTGAGGTGGCCTCTCCGTGTAGATCAACGATCTGAAAGTTGGAGGAAACTCCCCCATTGAAGAGCAGGCTGTCCACTGCCCGAAAGGGACAGTCGTAGTTCCCCATGAAGACCCTGCCGGATAAATTGATAACGAGATATTTCAGGCCGCTTTTCCCCGGATAAATCCCGAACCCCCGTCCGGGGCAGCCGGGGGGAAAGTTCAGAGGACGGAGAATCCGTTTCGAGCTTTCCACGTGTCTGATCCCTTCTTTCTTGTCCCACACGTGATTCCCAGTTGTAATCACGTCTATACCGCAATCAAAAAGCTCATCTATTACATCCCCCGTAATTCCGAACCCACCTGCGGCGTTTTCTCCATTTCCAATTACGAGGTCAAAATCATCTTCGATGAAAATCCGAGCAAGATTTTCCCTGACCGCCCTCCTTCCAGGACGGCCCACGATGTCTCCAATGAAGAGAACCCGGAGGGAACTCATCGGGCAAACTCAACAGCCCTTGTTTCCCTGATGACGGTTACTTTGATCTGTCCGGGATAGGAGAGTTCATTCTCTACCCTTTTCACAATGTCACGGGCCAGGAGATGAGCCATATCGTCCGAAGTCTTTTCGGGTTGAATGATAACCCTCACTTCTCTCCCTGCCTGTATCGCATACGCTTTGTCCACACCTTTGAAGGACGAGGCAATATTTTCCAGATCCTTCAATCGGCGGAGGTAGTTCTCGAGCATCTCTTTCCGAGCACCGGGACGGGCACCTGATAACGCATCCGCTGCCCGGGCAATCCCTGGAAGGATATCGTGGGGCTCCCCGTCTTTCTGGGGGGGGGGAATGGGGGGGGTTTTCCTTTTGGCCC
>CAZPLX010000267.1:0-2594 GCA_964587345.1 uncultured bacterium | reverse complement strand
GCAGTCCGAGCGAGAGGATCTTCCGGAAATCGGCTCGGGTCGCGCGCGACAGCATTATCGCACAACATGGGAACCTGGCCGGGTTCTGTGCTGCCAGCGTCTTCGTCTCCTCACACACCAACTATATGCTGCACCGAGGTAACGTCTCCCTTAGCCCTTTCCTCTTCTCCAAGGAAGATTGCCGAAACAATGATTACCTTTGATTCAGAAAGGTTCGCAACGTGGACAACTTCCGATGCTGCAAAGAGTATCGAGGTGGGAAGTGCAACCGCCCCAATTCTCAAGGTTGCAAAATTGCAATAGAGCAGGGGGGGGATGTTGGGCATCCTCATGAACACCCTGTCGTCCTTTTCCACACCCAGTTTCTTCAGTCCATTCGCAACCCTGCAAATATTTGAGAGAAACTGGGAATAGCTGATTTCCTGATCCATAAACTTGATTGCCGCCCTGTCGCCCCGTCCCGCCTCGATATTTTTGTCGATCAGTTCCACGCAGGCGTTGAAACTCTGGGGAATATCTGTGTACTCAGGCAGATCGTAGACCCGCACTGGCCACGTATCTTTGGGGGGCAGATAACTTTCCGGTATCTTTCCCATCGAAATCTCCTCCATCCGAATTTGAATTTCTTCTATCCTAACTTGTTTTCAACTGCTTCTTCAATCGCTACGAGCCTTCCCAGATCCCTGTCCATGCGGGGATACACCTCGTCGGGGTATCTTCCCTTCTCATCCTTGAATACGAGAAGGGCAGGCACCGCGTTCCCGAAATCCTCTTCCAGGGCACCCTTCGTGCCGAACACGCCCCTGATGTTAGAAGGGGGCCCCGTCACAGCAGCGTTATAGGTCCTGAAAATGGAGCCTTCAAACTCCTTCATGTTTATCACATTAACTGTCACACCAGTCCCCTCAAGCTTCTTGAGGAGCTCGAGAGCCTTGTCCCTGTCACAGAAATACTGTTTCGTCGGCTCCACATCGCTGTTGTAATAGAAATCTACTTTCATAGCTCTCTTACCTCCTTTTTCCTAATTGATTTTGAAAAGCTGTTTTATTGGTCCACCCCTAAAAACAGCAAATCCACGGCCCCATATCGAGGCCGTGGATCTACCCACTTTCTTTGTACATACAAATCAGGCCGCAAGCACTAAACTACCCATTCTTCGCGAAGTAGCCGCACTCCCCCTCGATCCCATCATCCTTCGGGATATTGACCGCGTAAGGATATTCCAGCTTCATGCACTGCCCCATATAGGCAAGGCTTACGTTCGGGTCAAGGGCTGGACTGAAGTTCACACAGTTTTTACAATCAGGAACTATTTTAGCCACGATCAGACCTCCTTGTGTTTTGTTTTTCCCATTTTCCCCAAATCACTCATCGAGAAATTTGGGAACTCCGTTTACCAGGTCATCCGCCGTCAGGGGAGCACCTGAGACTTTCCTCCCTCTCACACTCTTGGTGATGGGAATCGGCTTTCCCTGGAAGTCTTCCCTTGCCTGAGGCGGCTTATTCACCAGGGTAGGATCGGTAACCGACTTCCAATCCGGAGTTTCTGCAAAACCAGGGAGTACGAAGTCCTTTGAATCTGTTTTCGCAGGATCCTTCGTCTTAATCCCGTTCTTCAGGGATACCGCAAAGACAGCGCCGCAACCTGCGCACTTCACGTTCCCTGAGAAGTTCCAGAATGTGAAGGGGTCAAGATAATTGATCATCCCGCATTCACACTCCAGTATAAGTGACGTTCCTTCGAATTTGCCCATATTACTACCCCCTTATCAATCGATAGTAAATTATATAACCTCGTTTGCGTAGAGCTCTTCTATCTGGCTCCCTGAGAATCCACACATCGTGGAGAGTATCTGCTCGTTATCCGTGCCCACAGGCTTGAAGGCCCAGTTCGTGCGCGGAGGAGTATCTGACATGAGATACCCACCTGACTGGATCTGGAGATCTCCGAAGAAGGGATCGTCGATCCATTCGATGGTTCCTCTTTGCTTATAATGCTCGAGCGTCGACACTTCCTTGGAGTTGAGGACGGGCTGGTTGTTCAGGCCCTTCTCAGTGCATATCGCAGCGACCTCTTCCTTCGTCTTGTCCGCTGCCCACTCTTCGATAGCCGCGTAAATGGCGAACTGTGATTCCGGGTCGAGACGGTCACTGTGAGTCGAGTATGTATCGGCAAGGTCTCCCCTTCCGATTGTGTTGCAGAGGGTGACGAAATCGTCATCTTCATACGCGGAGATGAGGATGTATCCCTCTTCGAGTTCCTGCGGGTTCGTGGACTTAGGATAGGAGGATTTCCCGCACTTGATCACGCCGTGAGCGCAAAGGAGGGGATCCCAGTTTCCCCATCTCTGGGCGACAACTCCGTAACGCCCATAGAGAGAGATGCAGTCTGAAAGGTGCCGCTGGGCACCGTGGACCTGGGAATACTCCATGAAGTTTCCGAGGCCGGAGATGTTGTCCCTCCACCACATGTTTGCAAGGATCTGGAAGGCACCCATCGCGCCGCCCCAGTAGTCCATGATCCATATGGTCTGTTTCGACGGCATGCCGCCGAACTCCTTCTGCTGCCCCGTCACGGAAAAGCATCCGCCCTG
>CAZPLX010000266.1:0-2595 GCA_964587345.1 uncultured bacterium | reverse complement strand
GGCGGTGTAGCTCAGATGGTTAGAGCATGCGGCTCATATCCGCAGTGTCCGGGGTTCGATTCCCTGCACCGCCACCAATTATTCCGTGTCTGAAAAATCTGATTTTCACCTCTCTCATTGACTTGATGATGGGTATTTTCTACAATTTAAACTCCACTAAATAATTATGGAAAATATTATCCTTTTGTGAGGTAGGAAATTATTTCTCCCGAATATATAATTAAATTCATAGCCCAGGAGGGTGGGCATCTTATTGTTCTTATTGATAAAGAAGGTAAAGTTCTCAAGATAATTGGCGATAAGAGTCTGTGTGAGTTCTCTGAAATGCTGATGGAAGGGAAAGGGAATGCACAAGGGGGAAGGGTGGACGTGGGAAAAAGGATTTTTTCACACACGAGCCATCAATTTGGTGGGGGAGAAATAGTTCTTTTTACTGATATGACAGCCACAGCTTCACTGGAAAAGAAGGTTGAAAAGAACATCTTATTTCAGGGATGGGAAAATTTTTACAGGGAGTTACTTCATGAAATCAAGACTCCACTTGGAACTATTCGGAACTACCTCTACATCGTCACAGAAGAGATGAAAAAAAATGAAGGGGGCAGGAGAAAATCGGATATTTCCCTTGCGAATTTGAAGGCAATTCATGACGAAACCATGCGGATCGACTCCCTTATCAAAGGTATGGGGAGCCTTGAAGAGGTTTCAGATAAAGATAGTAATATTTCTGAGTTAGGAGAAGAAATCCTGTTCATGGAAAGAATTTATAATAAAATATTGATGGCAAAGGGTGCCGAATTCCATGTACATATTCCAGAGGGTACATTTTTTGTGAGGGTACCACAGGCGGAGATCAAACAGATTATTTCCAATCTGATTGTAAATGCCTGTGATGCAGTTTCTGAAGGTGGACAGATTTCGGTGTCTCTTTCAAGGGATGAGACGAGAGTATGGTGTGATGTGGAAGACTCAGGGGGAGGAGTAGATGAGGCGATCACACCCTACCTCTTTCACACACCCCTCATGTCACACAAGCCTTCAGGTGATGGCCTCGGGTTATGGATTACGGGAAGGATCGTCAAACGTTTTGAAGGAACGATTGAATATGTGAAAAAGGGGAATGGATCTCTTTTCAGAGTTTCTTTCCCGGAAAATTCAGGGAGGGGAAGTGAATAAGACGACAGTTCTGATCGTTGAGGATGATAAGAAATTTCTTCGATCAATGAAAGCTCTCGTTTCCGGGGAAGGATTTCATGGAGGTGTTGCAAAAAATTTCAAGGATGCCCTGGGATTCCTTGAGAAAAAGAACAAAAAGGTTATCGTAGTTGCTGATATCAACCTTAACGGCGAGTCGGGCCTCGATCTGCTTGCGAAAATAGGGATGCTCTATCCTCATATCCCTGTGATTATCGTGACGGGGTATGCATCCCTCGAGTCATCCATTCGCGCTCTTCGACTTGGAGCCTACGATTATTTTTCGAAGCCTTTTGAACCGGAGATGTTGATACATGCGGTGCGGAGAGCTCACGAGAAAATAGTAAGTGATGAGGAAAGAAAAAAGGCAGAAAGAAAACTCAAAAAAGTCGTGAGAGAGCTTGAAAGAAAAAATCTGGAGGTGGAGAAACTTTCTCTCTTCAAGACTTTCATGATGTCAATGGCGAGCCACGATTTGAAAACTCTTCTCACTGTCCTCAACGGATATTACAAAGTATTTGAGGAACAGATGGGGGGTAAATGTTCTGAAGACGAGTTGACGATGATACAGGAAGGGGGGATCTGCCTCAAACGTGCTCTCATGATGATAGAGTCTCTACTTGATTACCATTCTGTGGAAACGGGGACTATAAATATTCAAAATACTCGATTCGCTATTGAGGAAGTCATAGATGAAAGCCTTGATTTTTTGAGAGCCTTTGGGGAGATGAAAGATATTTCGTTGAAAAAAGAAATGGGGAGAGGTAAGTTGTGTGTCTATGCAGATCGTTTGAAAGTCGCCCAGATAGTCGACAACCTGGTGACAAATTCGATTAAATTTACTTCGACGGGGGGAATCATCACGATCAGGGTGGATCAGGAAGGAGAAAAATTTCTCAAAATTTCCGTGAGCGATAACGGGTGCGGAATTCCCACAGAGAAAATCAAAGGAATATTGTCGAAAGATCCAGAAATTTTCCAGCGTGAAGGAACGGGAAGCGTGGGATTGGGGTTATCCATATGTAAAAGGCTTGTAGAGGTGCAGAAAGGAACCCTCGATATTTCAACTAATCCCGGGATAGGAACTGAGGTTTCATTTACACTCCCCTCGACAACTGGACATTAAAATGAATATAATGGGTAATAATTTACATATTATAGATAAATTTATGCCCCTGAGCACATAGGCAAATGATTAAGGGAAATATATTACAGATATTGGGGCAATAATTGTCTTTATTTTACGGGAGTATAGAAAAATATTCACAAGATATGTACTATTTATCCTATTTGGCACAATTATTGGTAAAAAAATAGAGAAATTTAGTTCACCCACCGGGAGGAAATGTGGGAGAGAAAGTTCTTCTTATTGATGACGATCCTTCTTTTGTGAATCTTACA
>CAZPLX010000265.1:0-2596 GCA_964587345.1 uncultured bacterium | reverse complement strand
GATCTTCTCAAGGCATCACAAAAAATTGCCGAAATATTGTATCACCAGGAAAAACAAGAACAGAGTACCCCTTCAGGCGCTCCGGAGGATGCGGGGGAGGCAGAAGGAGAAGAGGTAATCGATGCGGAATTTGAAGATCAGAGCAAGGGGAGCGGGGAATAATTCGTAATAACCTTCAGGAGGTGAATATCATGGCGATTGTAAGATGGTTTGATCCTTTCAGGGACATGGCTGTGATCCAGGACCGGATGAACCGGCTCTTCGAAGGGACACTCTCCCGGGTAAAGGACAGGGAGGATATCTTTGCAAAGGGTCTCTGGTCGCCTGCAGTTGATATCTGCGAGACCAAAGACACTGTTATTGTAAAGGCTGAGCTCCCCGGTGTGGACAGGGACGCTATTTCCATCGAGGTCAACAACGATGTTCTTTCTATCAAGGGAGAGAGGAAGTTTGAAAAGGAAGTAAAAGAGGAGAATTATCACCTTATGGAGCGGGAGTTTGGCGCTTTTCACAGATCCTTCTCCCTTCCTTCATCGGTTGATCAGGAGCAGATCTCGGCACGCTATCAGGACGGTGTCCTCGAGATCAATCTTCCCAGAAATAAAGAGGGAAAAGGGAAGCAGGTCAAGATCGATCTCCCGTAAGGGAGCGGAGTGCGGGACAGATACTCCACCGCACCCTCCCCATGAAAGATTCTTGATGGGGAGGAGCTAAGGAGCGATATGGATTATAAGAAAGACTATTACACCATACTCGGTGTTTCCGAGGAAGCCTCCCCCGGGGAGATAAAAAAGGCCTTCAGGGAAAAAGCGAAAGAGTATCACCCTGATGTGAACCAGGGGGATGAGGAGGCGGAGAGAAAATTCAAAGAAGTAAACGAGGCCTATGGAATTCTTTCTGACCAGGAAAAGAGAAGAGAATATGAAAGTGTGAGAAATGGCGCATTCTCAGGAGGCGGTACAGCTGGATTCTCTGGCTTTGATCTCTTTGACACCTTCGGGGGGAGTGGTGGAACTTTCGACATAGGGAATCTGTTTGGCGGAACAGGGGGGAACCCCCGGGCAATGGCGGGGAGAGATATCGTTTTCCCCGTTACTCTCTCCTTCGAGGAGGCCGTGAGAGGGGTTGACAGGAGGGTAGAGTATTTACGCTCTGTTGAATGCGGGAAATGTAAAGGGTTAAAATTGGATGCTTCCAGAAAAAAAAGCTGTCAATCCTGTGGCGGGTCAGGTTTGTCGGGAGGGGGAGGGCTTCATTTCCGACAGCCATGTTCTCAGTGCGGGGGGAGAGGGCAGACAGGGCCTCTCTGTCCTCACTGCGGGGGACGGGGAATGGAGGAGCGTAAGGAAAAAATACGTGTGAAGATTCCTCCGGGAGCCGATAGGAAAAGCAAAATCAGAGTTTCTGGCAAGGGGGAAGGGGGTCTTAATGGAGGCTATCCGGGAGATCTTTATCTGTCGATCGATGTGGAGCCCCACCCCTATTTCAGGAGAGAGGGGAAAGATATTAATCTCGAGCTTCCCCTGAACTATTCGGAAGCCGTACTTGGTGGAACAATCGATGTTCCCACGATCGATGGAACGGTATCGCTCAAAATTCCACCAGGAACGGGGGGTGGAAGGATATTCCGTCTGCGGGGGAAAGGTGTTCCCGGGGGGGACAGAAGGGGTGACCAGTATGTGAAAGTGAAAATAGTCGTTCCTCCATCGAAGAATGAAGAGCTGAGAAAACTTGTGGAAGAAATTGCGAAATGGGAAGATAGAAATATCAGGGAGAAATTGAAGTGATGATAGAATGCGACTTTTTCCATCCGGGATGAATCATAACCGGGAAGAGGAGAGGAAGTATGGGAAATAGCATTAAAACAACGGTGCTTCTCGGTGCAATGACGGGGCTCCTTATTCTGATTGGAGGTCAGTTCGGAGGCAGGCTGGGAATGGTGATTGCTTTTGTCTTTGCTGTTGTGTTTAATTTTGGAAGTTACTGGTTTTCAGACAAGATTGTCCTTGCCATGTACAAGGCGAAAGAGGTGGACCCCTCATCTTATCCGGCTCTCCACAGGGTGGTTACATCTCTTGCACAGCGCGCACAGATTCCTGTTCCGAAAATCTATATTGTGGAGAACCCCGTTCCGAACGCATTTGCCACGGGTCGAAATCCTGAGTACGCCGCGGTGGCGGTTACAACGGGCATAATGGAACTCCTCTCGGAAGAAGAGTTGGAAGGAGTCATCTCTCACGAGCTGTCCCACGTGAAAAACAGGGACATTCTTATTTCCTCTATTGCTGCAACCCTTGCAGGTGCAGTGATGATGCTTGCAAGTATGGCCAGGTGGGCTGCCATTTTTGGAGTGGGGGGACGGGATGACGACGAGGGAGGGGGATTGGTTGGCCTCCTTGCTGTGGCAATTCTTGCTCCCCTTGCGGCAGTAGTGATTCAACTCGCCATCTCCCGTTCGAGAGAATACCTTGCAGATGAATCTGGGGCAAAACTTTGCGGCAACCCCCGGTTTCTTGCAAAGGCACTGAAAAAATTGGGGAGTTTCTCGGGTAAGGGGAAGGTCGCGCCAAACCCATCGACTGCCCACATGCTGATC
>CAZPLX010000264.1:0-2632 GCA_964587345.1 uncultured bacterium | reverse complement strand
TGCATCCTTTTTGATATTGCCGTTGAGGTCAAGCGCGCACAGATAATCATCGAGACTATCCTCGACTCCTAACAGGAGCCCACGGAGCGCTTCGTGTCTGTGAGAAGATACTAAAAAAACTCTACAGAAAATCCCCTCCTCAGCCAATCGATCCTCCCGAAGCCATCGTGTTCCGGCAGATTGATTACACAACAGGGCTTCTCGCGACATCCGCGTGTGACAGGATTATCCGGGAAGCCTTCATACGGGGAACGGAGCCAACCGACTACTGCGATACACATCCCGCGGGTACTATTGAGAATTTGAGAAGGAAACTCTTCGACGACTTGAAGGACATGCTCGAGTAGCCAGATCCCGGCCCGCTTTCCTGTGCAGCACCAACGGAATATGATATAAGTATCATTTTATACACTAATATTAACCTCACACCGGCCCGTGAGACCATTCAGCAGGAGGAGAAAAACAAGATGGATTACAAGGAAACTCTGAATCTCCCCAAAACAAAATTTCCCATGAAAGCGAACCTTCCGGTGAGAGAACCTGAAATACTCGAGACCTGGGAAAAAAAAGAGATCTACGAAAATATGGTCGAAAAAAACAGGGAAAAGGGAAAGTTCGTCCTTCACGATGGCCCACCCTACGCGAACGGCCACATCCACATGGGCCATGCCCTCAATAAAATTCTGAAAGACATTATTGTCAAGTACCGGAATATGATCGGCGAGCGATCTGAATACATTCCCGGATGGGACTGCCACGGCCTTCCAATCGAACATCAGGTGGATAAAAATCTGGGGGACAAGAAGGATACTATCCCAAAAGAGGAAAAGCGCCTGATCTGCAGGAACTATGCGGAGGAGTTCCTTTCGATCCAGAGGGAGGAATTCAAGAGGCTCGGCCTGTTCGGAAAGTGGGATGATCCCTACATGACCATGAGCTATGACTACGAAGCGGCAATCCTCAAGGAATTGGGAAACTTCGTGGAAAAGGGATCAGTCTACAGGGGAGTAAAACCGGTATACTGGTGCAAAGAATGCAAAACAGCTCTCGCGGAAGCGGAGGTTGAATATCACGATCACCCTTCCCCCTCCATCTATGTAAAATTCCCATTCATTGGCGATCCCGTGGCGATCTCACCGGAACTATCGGGAGAAAAGGTCTATTTCGTGATCTGGACAACGACACCCTGGACCATTCCCTCGAACCTGGCCGTCGCGCTCCACCCCGATTTTGAGTACTCCGCCATCAAGGTGGGGGAAGAGGTGTACATTGTCGCCTCGGGCCTTGTGGAGTCATTCGTTAAAGAGGCAGGACTTGAAAACCATCAAGTCATCGACCTGTTTACGCCCCAACACCTCGAAAGGCTTTCCTGCCGCCATCCATTCTATGACAGAAATTCTATGATAGTTCTCGCCGACTACGTTACCCTTGATGCGGGCACGGGCTGTGTCCATACGGCCCCCGGCCACGGCAGGGAAGATTACGAGACGGGAATCAGGTATGGCCTCGAAATTTACGCCCCCGTTGACGACAGGGGACGGTTCAGATCTGACGTGGACTATTTTGGAGGGATCGACGTCTTTGACGCCAACCGCCCGGTGATAGAAATGTTGAAAGAGAGGGGATCACTCATAGGTGAGGGAAATCTCACCCATTCCTATCCTCACTGCTGGAGATGCAAGGAACCTCTTATCTTTCGAGCAACGAACCAGTGGTTCATCTCGATGGAAAATACAGATCTGAGAGGAAAAGCCCTGGCCGAGATCAAGAAGGTGAAATGGATCCCACGGTGGGGGCAAAACAGGATCGAAGGCATGATCGAAACAAGGCCCGACTGGTGCATTTCCAGGCAGAGGGCATGGGGAGTTCCCATAACCGCGGTGAAATGCAGCAAATGCGGCGATGTCATTCTGAAAAAAGAGATCATCGACAGGGTTGTTTCCGCCTTTGAAAAGGAGGGGGCAGATGCCTGGTTCACCAGGGATGCAGGAAACTTTACAGAGGGATTTCAATGTCCCAGGTGCGGAGGAAAAGATTTCGAAAGAGAAAAGGACATCCTTGATGTATGGTTCGATTCGGGAGTGAGTTTCGCGGCAGTCTGTGAGGGAAAAGAAGATCTGGGAGTTCCTGTTGATCTCTACCTCGAAGGGAGCGACCAGCACAGAGGCTGGTTTCACAGCGCCCTCCTTACCGCCACCGAGACACGAGGGATAGCCCCCTACAGGGCCGTTCTCACCCATGGATTCGTCGTGGACGGTGACGGGAAAAAAATGTCCAAATCCCAGGGAAATTACATCGCCCCGGAATCGATCATAAAAAAATTCGGTGCAGAGATACTTCGCCTCTGGGTCATCGCTGAGGACTACAGGGACGATATAAGGATATCAGATGAGATTCTCGCCAGGGTCTCTGAGGCTTACAGAAAGATACGGAATACCATCCGTTTTCTCCTCTCCAACCTCTACGATTTTAACCCTGACACAGATTCTCTGTCTCCAAAAGAGATGGAGGAAATTGACAGGTATGCCCTGTCCCGCATGAACGTTCTCAATGCCAGGATAAGGGAAGCCTATGAAAACTATGAATTCCATGTCATTTTCCACTCAATCCACAATTTCTGCGTCGTCGATAT
>CAZPLX010000263.1:0-2643 GCA_964587345.1 uncultured bacterium | reverse complement strand
TGATAAAGATCAGAGAGATAATGAGGATGCTGCCCCACAGATATCCTTTTCTGCTCGTGGACCGTATAGTGGAAGTTGAAATGGGGAAACGTATTGTGGGGGTAAAAAACGTGACGGCAAATGACTATTTTTTTGCGGGCCACTTTCCCGAGAAGCCAGTTATGCCAGGTGTTCTCATCGTTGAGGCGATGGCCCAAACCGGGGGAATCTTTGCGCTCTACGGGGAAGAGTCATCATATGGAAAAATTCCGCTCTTTGCAGCGATTGACAGGTGTAAATTTAAGAGACAGGTTATCCCGGGCGACCAGCTCAGAATGGAGGTAACGCTGATCGGACAGAAAGGATCTCTGTGGAAGATGCACGGGGAAGCCCTCGTGGACGGGAAGATTGCCGCACATGCGGACCTTTCCGCAATAATCTCAGACAGGAGCATATGATCAATGATACATAACAGTGCCATAATCGATCCCTCGGTAATTCTCGGGAGCCACGTGACCGTGGGCCCTTACGCAGTAATCGGGCAAAATTGTACGATAGGTGACAACACATCCATTGGAGCCCATGTGGTCATCGGAAGAAACTGTACCATGGGGGAACGAAACAAGATTTATCCCCATGCGGTAGTTGCGGAAGATCCCCAGGATCTCAAATACAGCGGTGAGGAAACCTTCGTTGAGATTGGCGATGACAATATCATCCGGGAGTTTGTGACGATCAGCAGGGGGACTGCGGAAGGAGGGGGGAAGACCTCTCTGGGTAATGGGAACCTCATTATGGCATACTCCCATATCGCCCATGACTGTATCCTCGGGAATAGTGTAATCATGGCTAACTGTGCCACTCTCGGGGGGCACGTGACGATCCATGACCATGTTGTTGTAGGGGGTTTGACCGGAGTCCACCAGTTTGTTCGCATCGGGGCACACGCGATCGTCGGTGCTCTTTCAGGTGTGGGAAAGGACATTCCTCCCTATGTGATGGCAGCCGTTACGAGGGATGGGAAAAAGGCGATATTCGGTCTTAACATTGTGGGCTTAAAAAGAAGGGGATTTCAGAAGGATACCCTCGGAAAGATCAAGGAGGCGGTAAAGCTCATGCACAAGACTGAACTTACCGTAGAGGAGCTGATACGAACATGGGAAGAAAAGTTTTCCGACTCAGAGGAGGTTCAGTACATGGCAAAATTTTTCCGGGAATCTTCGAGGGGTGTTGAAAGGGAGTGATCAGGGCAGGGGTTATAGGAGCCGGCCATCTGGGGGCGATTCATAGCAGAAAGTATGCTTCTCATAAAGGCGTTACACTCGACGGGATCTGTGATATCGACCCTTTGCGAGGCGAAAAAATTGCAGGTGAAACAGGGACAGAATATTTTGAAGATTTCAGAAAACTTGTGGAGAGGGTGGATATCCTTTCCGTTGCCGTTCCCACTGTTCTCCACTATAAGATATCCCGCTACTGCCTTGAAAAAGGAAAACATATCCTCATAGAGAAACCGATTACCGAAAAGGTATGGCAGGCGAAACGGCTCATCGAACTCGCCAGCGAGAGGAATCTGGTTCTTCAGGTTGGACATCTCGAGAGATTTAACCCTGCCCTGATCAGAATCGCGTCATATATACACGATCCTGGATTTATTGAAGCAGAAAGAATATCTCCCTTTACTGAGCGGAGTACAGATATCGATGTGGTTCTTGACCTGATGATCCACGATATCGATCTCATCCTCTCTTTCGTGAGGAGTCCCATAAAGAGAGTCAGCGCGATCGGTGTCCCGGTACTCTCTGAAAAGACCGATATTGCGAATGCCCGTGTCCTCTTCGAATCGGGGTGTGTGGCAAACATTACGGCGAGCAGGGTTTCCATGAACAGAACCAGAAAGATCAGGATTTTTCAGGAAGACTGCTATTTTTCGATAGATTTTATGAACAGAAACATCAAGGTTGTGAGGATGACTGAATCGGCTGGGGGGAAGGGGAAAGAACTTTCAGGAGAATTCCTCGAGACAGAAGAAGGAGACCCCCTCATGGATGAAGTGGGCAGTTTCGTCTCATCGGTTAACGAGGGGAAGAATCCTCCAGTAACAGGGGATGATGGCCTCAAAGCACTCGAGGCAGCCTACAAGATAATCGGGAAATTGTAACCGGGTTCCATGCCATCTACTCAAAGGAAGAGGCAGATCCTGATTGTCGCCGGGGAGGCGTCGGGGGATAATTACGCCTCCCTGCTCATCAGGGAACTGAAGAAAGGGGTGGAAAAACACCCTATTATCGCGGTGGGGGGAGAAAAAAGCAGGGAAGCGGGGGCAGCACTCATTGCTCACTATTCGGAGATTTCCGTAGTGGGGTTTCTGGAGGTGGCAGGGAAATTACCGCGAATTCTCTCTCTCCTGAGAGAGATAAAGTCGTTGATCAAAGGAGGGGAGATTGCCTCCATTGTTCTGATCGATTTCCCCGATTTTAATTTTTCCGTAGGAAAATGTGCAAAAAAGTTTGGGATTCCCGTTATATACTATATCCCCCCCCAGATGTGGGCATGGAGGGAGGGGCGTGTATCCAGAGTCGAACGGATTTCCGACAAGATTGTTGTGCCATTCCCTTTCGAAGTCGATTTTTTTGCCCACCATGGTGTAAAAGTACACTATTA
>CAZPLX010000262.1:0-2649 GCA_964587345.1 uncultured bacterium | reverse complement strand
TCTCTAAAGGAGCGGGAAAACCCCCTTTGTTTGGAAAATTTTTCTTCCCCTTTTTATCCTGCCCCGTTTTATTCGTCTATTATCTGAGCCTCAAACGAATAGATTTCAACACCTTTTTTCCATTCATCTTCTAAAAGACCCGCCTTCACGCACGTGTGGGAAAGAAATGCGGGAAGATCCCATCCATATTCAACGGGAACCTGAGGGAGGAGGAGACCTCTTTTTGTTCCCTTTCTCACCATAAGCCCATGTTTCCCCACTAATATCGATGATATGTCCTTCACCTCTTCGAGGGGAGTGAGGACGGAAATTTCTATCTCTATATCTTCAAGTTCCGACTCCTCTATGGGAGGAAAGCGGGGATCCTCCGTAGCGGAAGACACGGCACACTCCATCACAGTCCTGTAAAGAGGATATACCTCTTCTGTGTATCCTATACACCCCCGGAGAAGCCCATTCTTCCGTATCGTCACAAATGCCGCCCCCGGTTTTTGAAGCCTCGTCTCTTTGACCTCTAACTGAGGAAGAGCCCCTGTTCTCACATAGGTGCTGATCGTTTCCCTCGCAATATGTATGAGAGTGTGAGACTCACTCTTCCCCAGGTACATTGCACCCTCCTCGTATGTTTCAGGAATAAATCCTCTTCACTATTCTTTTCCCTACATGAACTGTGATTAGTATTATATATTCTCATTAATATGTTGAACAACCGGAGTAGGGGTAAGAAAACCATACAATTCCCCTGAAAGGAGTAATGAATGAAATCAATCGATGCGATACGGGCACTCGCGCTTATTTTGGTTCTCCTCTCCATTCCCCATCCTAGCCAAGGAGCTTCCAACCGCTTCTTCAATTTTTCCTCTGGAAGAAGAACGGCAGGCCTCTTCACCTCTTTCTCAGACGATGTCAACTACTATTTCGCTCAGGTAAGGCTCAAACCTGCACACACCTTCGAAGTAGGGCTGAAAGGAGGGATCAGCGATGTAAACAGAGGAGGGAGCAACAGCACGGGAGCCTATGTAGGAGTGGATGGGAATTTCAAAATTGCTACTTTAGATTCTCCAACCCTTTTCGATCTCTACGTCACCCTTGGCCTTTCTTCAATTGTGAAATCGAGAAGGGCCCAGAATGAATTTTTCATCGGACCGGTGGGAGAGAAGACACTCACTTCGAGTTCGTCCCTTACTATCAAGGGAACCCTTGGCCTGGAAGGAGCTGTAAGCGGAGGATCCCTCTTCAACGATGACGAATTTGACCTGTTCATTACGGCAGGACTCATCCTCAATGTGGGAGAGAGGGTAAATATTTTTCTCGAAGGGAAAGGGGGAACAGACTTTTCAGGGGGATTGGGAGTAAATTTCCTTTTTTAGACAATTCTGTGGGGAAACTCCCAAGGAGATCCTTCAATGAGAGATCCCTAGATTTTCTTCGTAGCTCCTCAGGGAGCTTTTACACGATCCCTTCAGGGATCCCTATATTTTCGGGTATGTTGATCTCCTGATGGATTTTTATGAAAATATCGGCCAGGCGGGGGTCGAACTGGGTCCCCTTGCACCTCATAATTTCAGCAAGGGCCTCATCTGCGGATAGGGCCTTTCTGTAAGCCCTTGTGGAGGTCATAGCATCAAAGGTATCCGCAATTGCGAGAACCCTCGACTCCAGAGGAATATTGCCTCTGAAGAGCCCGGAGGGGTACCCTTTCCCATCATATTGCTCATGGTGGTGGAGAATGATGGGGAACACATCTTTCAGGAATTCAATAGGCTCAAGGATCTTAACGCCATTCTGAGGATGCTTCCTCACCATCTCGAACTCTTCCTTCGTGAGTTTCCCCGGCTTATTGAGAACCGATTCGGGAACACCTATCTTCCCAAGATCATGAAGAATCCCCGCGATGCGGAGCCTCTCCTGGTCCAGTTCATCAGAAATCATTTTTCCTATTTCCAGGGAGTAGAGGGTAACCCGTTCAGAGTGGCCCCTCGTGTACTCATCTTTCGCTTCAAGAGCTTTTACCAGGGAGTGTACTGAACGGAGGTAGAAATCGTTGATGATATTTGTCTGTTCTTCAACCCTGCTTTCGAGGTTTTCCTGGTAATCTAGAAGCGCCTGTTCCATCATCTTGTTCTTCAGGGCACCCTCAATAGTATGGATGAGAATACGGAAATTTATCGGCTTCGTAATATAGTCCGACGCACCAAGTTTCATCGCATACACTGCCGTCTCGAGATCCGCCTGACCTGACATGACAACCATTGCGAGGTTCCTCACATCCTCTATTTTTTTCAGGAGTTGGAGGCCGTTGAGTACAGGCATGTTGATATCTGTGAGGAGGAGGTTATATCTCTGGGACTTCAGCTTCTCGAGAGCATCCATTCCGTTATCCGCTTCTTCAACATTGTACCCCTCGATACGCAACCGTTCCGATACAAGTTCCCTCATCATATCTTCATCGTCTACAACAAGGAGAGACACTGCGGCAGGTTGTACGGTGAAGGAAAATCTCCCCCTCTTCTCCTCCATTCCGTTTCCCTTTTCACTCAACCTATTCAAAGAAGCCAATTCTTCCATTTCCCACCATCGCCCTCGCACGTCACGGGAGAGAAAGGACACAGATTTGTCCCCTCTACACGTTAAACCGCACGGTAATAA
>CAZPLX010000261.1:0-2655 GCA_964587345.1 uncultured bacterium | reverse complement strand
GGCCGCGTACCACGCGCCCGGACCGAGGTAGAGCCCGAAGCCGCAGCGCCGGCTGGCGCCGCAGCGGAAGACTCGATCGCGGCACGCTCGAATCAGCAATCGCGGCCATCGAGCGCCGTGCCCGCTGCAACACCCTGTGCTCCAGGGATCCCTCTGAGTCCGGCGCTCAGTTGTGCACGCTCCAGGTGTGCAGCGTCCCGGTGTCGCCGAAGCCGTCGACGTCCGTGAGACACAGCTCCCAGGTGCCGGCGGCGCTGCCCTCGAACCCACTCACCGGCTGAGACATTAGCTCGAACGAGCCCGGCCCCCAGGCGAAGGTCCCGGTGGGGAACGCTTCGACCGTGACTCCTTCGTGAGCGAGCGTCGCTCGCAGCACGGATCGCCAGTCGTGGACGCCGGCTATGTCGAGCAAGACCTCGGACGCGGCGCCCCGGTGATGCAACACGCGCGCCCGCGAGGTGTGCGCTCGTGTGTCGTTCGCCACGAGGTATGCCGGGCCAATCAGCTTAACTGCTCGTTAAGCGGGGAAGTGGTGAGGGTTACCGGGAGGAAGATGATCACGAGGCTCTACTACCTTGACTACATCATCACCTCCAGGCAGGGAAGCGGAACACTTACCGCTACCACATCTACCAGTTCCTCTGGAGATTCGGGGGGAGGGACTACGTCAGGTTCTTCCAGTTCCACCTCGGGAGGCCAGGACGACAACACGAACACGGTTTCCACAGAGGAGACGATGAACATATGGAAAACTCTCAAGGAAGAAATTGGTCACTTTCTCTCGAGTGAGGACGCAAAGGTATCGATTACACCGGAGACAGGCCTTGTTGCCGTTACCGATTATCCGGAAAACAACGACATGATTGAGAAGTACCTGACCACGGTTGAAAAAAGACTCATGGGGCAGGTATTGCTCGAAGCAAAGATCTTCGAGGTCCAGCTAAGTGATTCGAATAAGTATGGAGTGAACTGGTCTGCTATAGTGAATTTTTCCTCCTCCCTTACGGGGAACCTTGCTGGGGGTGCCACCTTTGCTCAAAGTCTTTCTTCAGGTGAAAACGCCTTCAAGTTTGGTGTCTCTAACAGGAAGGTGGACGTTCTTCTCGACGCAATTGCGAAACAGGGACAGGTCAACCTTATCTCGAGTCCCCGAATCTCCACACTGAACAACCAAAAGGCGATTATACGGATCGGCACACAGGATGTGTTCTTCCGGGCAGTGATAACTCCGTCTACAGACACAACGGGGCCGATAACAACTTTTTCACCGGAGACGATCACCGTGGGTGTCGTCCTGAGCGTGACTCCCCAGATTTCCCGGGACGGGAGGATCATGCTGGCGATCCATCCCAGTATAAGCGAGAAAACGGGAGAAGCAGTAGCACCGGATGGAAATTCGGCGCCCATCATCGATGTGAGGGAAACGAACACGGTGATACGGATGAGGGACTCAGAAACTGTCCTCATAGGGGGCCTCATCCAGACAAGGACCAACGAAACGGTTAAATCTGTCCCCTTCCTCGGGGATATCCCCATTGTGGGAAGCCTTTTCCGGAACACGGAGCAGGAAAAAAAGAAGTCTGAACTCGTGATCCTCATCACCCCTCATATTATGAAAAAAGAGAATATGAGGGAGGTAGTCGCGAATGAGGCGAGAAAATTCCAGAGTGGATGGAGGGGGTTTCATGTGAGCGCCCGTCCATGGCTGTATGGTACACGTGGCGAAACCAATCTTGTCTGGTAAGGAGAGTGCCAATGTATGAAGAATATTTCGGACTGGAAGAAAAGCCTTTCAACCTCACGCCGGATCCCTTTTTTCTCTATCTCTCAGGGGGTCACAAGGAGGCACTTGACCACCTCTATTACGGACTTACCCGGGGTGAGGGCTTTATCTGTGTGTACGGAGACGTGGGTGTGGGTAAAACGACTGTCTGCAGGGAACTACTCAGAAAGGTGGATGACACATTTGTGACATCCCTCGTTCTCAACCCCTTTCTCACGGAAAAAGAACTGGTGCGCACAATCCTGGACGATTTTGGAGTGAATACATCCACCGGGACAAAAAAGGATCTCCTTGACCGCCTCGATAGTTTTCTCCTCGATAAAGGGAAAGAAGGGAAGAAGCCGGTTATCATAATAGATGAATCCCAGAATCTCTCGAGGACTCTTCTCGAACAGATCAGGATGATTTCGAATCTCGAGGCAGACAAATATAAGCTCGTCCAAATCATCCTCGTGGGACAGAAGGAACTCAGGGAGAAACTCCACATGCGGTCACTTAGGCAGTTGAACCAGAGGATCACCGTAAGGTATGAGATAGGCCCTTTAAGTTTCGAGGACACGAGGAACTATATCAATCACAGGATGGGAAGGGCCGGCGCCAAAGGGGGGGTCTTTTCCGACGGAGCCTGCAGGATCATTTTCAGGCTCACAAGAGGGACACCAAGGTTGATCAACGTGATTTCAGACAGAGCCCTTCTCGCGACGTATGTACGTAGCGGGGATATGGTCCAGAAGGGAGATGTCAGGGAAGGGGTAAAATCTCTCGGTGAAACAGAAGATCTCTTTGTGCAGAGGAAAAAAATATTCGGACGCCTCTTTGGGTAGGGAGAGAGTGGAATGAGCCTCATATCGGATGCCCTCAAGAAGATGAAC
>CAZPLX010000260.1:0-2658 GCA_964587345.1 uncultured bacterium | reverse complement strand
TTTTCTCCTCTGAAGCCCAATCAATCAGGGCAGCTCCTACAGTCCCGCTCTGGGAAATAATCGCCATGCCACCCCGAAGGGTAATTAGGGGCCACGAGGCGCAGAGATTCTGATATGGATAGTTCACTCCCTGGCAGTTGGGCCCGATTATCCTGATTCCCCTGGAGATTCCCACCTGGATGAGATCTTCCTGAAGTCTCTCCCCCTCTGCCCCTGCTTCAGCAAACCCCCCGGTGATGACAATCGCGCATTTCACACCCCTCTCTCCAAGCCTGTCAAGGGTGGAAGAAACTGCCCCTGCGGGGATGATCAGCACAGCAAGATCCAGCATTTCCGGCAAGGTTGCCGGATCGTTCACACAGGGAATTCCGAGAATCTCCTTTGCCTTCGGATTGACCGGATAGATCGGTCCCGTAAAGCCCCCCTGAATGATGTTTTGCAGGATCTGGAATCCCATCTTGTCGGGATTAGTGGATGCCCCCACTACCGCTATAGATTTCGCGTTGAATACAGGATCAATATCTCTGGTCATAGGTGTCCTCCTCTTTTTCCCCTTAGGGGGACCTCATTTCATCATTGACGGTTCGTGGAAAAAGACGAGGGAAAAGCCCCCTCTTTTGTCCGGATTATCCCCTTCAAGGCAGGCAACGGCACATGTGATGAATGAGACAGGAGCTACGGGCGTTGCATCTGACGAGAGGAGAAAGGAGGCGTACTCCCCTATCGAAGGCATGTGTCCCACAACGATCACGTCTTCCTCCGGGGGATATGAGGCAATTTCCCTACCCATCTCTTCGGGACCCGCCTCAGGCCTCATCTCTCTTGACTCTACGATCATGGATGGCGGAATTTTGAGAGCTTGAGATATTATCGCCCCCGTCTGAATGGACCTGGCACGAGTGCTGGTGAAAAGGGTGGGAGCCTTAGCAATGAGTGGATTGAGATGACGCCCCACCTTTTCCGCATTTATTTCACCCCGTTCTGTGAGCATCCTCTTCATATCGATAGAAGTTCGATCCGCATCTCCATGTCGCACGAGATAGATATGCACGCTACCCTCCGAAATCGATCAGATGAAGTCCCGTCGTACGATCCTCCCTTCTCGTCATCTCGATCCCTTTCGCTTCGAGAAGAAGACACTCCACAACGATGAAGGTTTTTCCCTTTTCCCTGAGGCACCCTGTGAGGACACCCTCTGGACTCCCGAAGGAGCCGTGGAGATGAATCGATGGCTCTCCCTCAACTTCCGCGATGGATCCCGTTCCGATTACTTCATGGGGCACAGAAATAGTCTCTCTCACAGGTTCGGGAGGAAGCTCTTCTCCTTTCGGGCCCACCACGATATCTCCTGAAATAACCGCCCCGAAGAGCAAAACCCATCCCGATTTGACTTCCTCTCTCTTGCAAAGCTCTTTGAGTGAAGACAGGAGATCTTCTCCGTGATCGAAACGGGCGACAATAAAACGGCCTATGGACCCGACAGAATAGTTCATGACCCTCCCCCGGGATCTCCTGGGTGAAAGAAGTTTTTATAGTGAGGAGCCCGTTCGAACCTTATTCCGGGAAGGACTTCCGTCAGCTTCTCCCCTGCAAGAGCAACGAAGGTCCCTTTACCCTTCGCCAGGGGTTTCCCTTTAAGAGAAACGAGGGCTTCGCATTCCACGACCCTTCCCCTGTCTTTCACGATCCAGCCTTCCACGTTTACTTCCTCTCCCGTCGTCACGGGAGCCATGTATTTCACTGAGATTTCGGAAGTTACGTACATAGTCTTCCTTCCCCCCAAAACGACGGCGGACCATATCATCGTTTCATCCAGAAGAGCGCAGACCACACCCCCGTGGACAATTCCCCTGTATCCGTGGAACTTTTCCTCAATCGTCGTTTCCACCTTGACCCTCTCTCCCTCTCTGTAGAGTTTCAGGCGAATCCCGTGCCTGTTGTTTTCTCCACAGGCAAAACAGCTGTCCGTATAGGGGATATATTCCTTGGTGTCCATAACGCCATTTCCTCCTGATAGTCTATCCAACTGACACGTCCATTTCTGCAGCCCCCGTAATTTCGAGAAGTTCCCGGTACGATGTTCTGAACATAGCGTGGATTTCGCCTGCAGCCGGATAGATTTCTTCAAACTCTTCGAGGCTCCTGTCGACGATGATCTTTACCGATTCAGGGAGCCCTATGGGGGATACAGCTCCCACTTCGAATGAGGTGAGTCGCTTTACGGCTTCCTCCCCCGCAAAGCGGATCTTTTTCCCGTGAACTGATTTTTTCACCTTTTTAAGATCCACTCTTTTCTCTCCAGAGAGTACGACTACTACCGGCTCCCCGTCGACAAGGAAAAGGATTGTCTTCGCAATCTGACCCAGCGATACTCCCAGAGCCCGCGCCGCGCTTTCTGAATCGTGAGTGGAGTCCTCGAAGGTATAAATATCGTTGTGAAGTCCCCTTTCCCTGAAATAGCGTATGATTCGATCGCTCCCCTTTACCATTACAGATATATATCCCCGAATCCAACCAGATTCTAAGAGTTATTAATTCTCGTGTATAGGGATTTTAACACAACAACGAATGACCGCAATACAGTTCCGAATTCCTGCTATGGTGGACCAGGTCAAGCCTTATTTTACACTCATCGTGCGCATCATCGGGGTCAGGCCC
>CAZPLX010000259.1:0-2663 GCA_964587345.1 uncultured bacterium | reverse complement strand
GGGGTGTCCGAGAGGGAAACCGAAATCGACCGCCCTTGACACGTACACTTTCCTTGTAATTGCCGGAGAAAGGGTTACCGATATGGTGGGGATCCCCCCTTTTTCAATCTCCCTCTGTATCAGGCCTACGGTCTGATTGCAGAGTCCTCACGCGGGGCTCAAAAGCACAGCCCCCACACCATCTTTTCTCAGGGCCGCCGCAACCTCCGGGGCACTTTGTTCAATAAGGGTGGGAAGATGCTTTCCCGTGACATGTCCCATGAAAGAGTAGTGCAGACTGTTTACTGAACCCACCTCCCCTGCCTTCCCCATGTCGACTAATACATCGAGGGGAAAGACTACCCCCGGGTCTTTCAACGCGTCTCTGTGATCGTAGTAGTTGTGAGTGATGGTAAGCTCATCTCGCGGGGTGTCCGAGGAGATAGTCCTGTAAGAAGGATCCCCCTCCCTGTCTTTCATATCGAAGGGTTCGTCATCCTTTACGTGAACACCTCCCGTCGTTACGAGAGCTACCTTTACCGAAAAAGGATCTTTCGGGGGATCGGCCCAGAATGTATCTTCGAAGGTGAGGATGGACGCTTTCTTTTCCCATTTCCTTACAAGGACAGGAAATTTTGCCATGATTTTCGAAAGGAAGCTGTCAATTCTCTCTTTCACTGTATCCTCACACTTTTTCCCCTCACCTTCCTTGATTATCATATAATTTTCTTGAAATGGGAACATCCAAGGTATCGGTCATCATACCCACCCTGAACGAAGAATCGGTTATCAAAAAGACGGTGGAAGCCGCGGCAGCGGGAGACCCCCACGAAATCATCATTGTGGACGGAGGAAGTAGAGACGGAACTTTTCCCCTGGCAGCTTCCCTTACGGGAGTCCGAACGCTTCGCTCTCCAGACCCGGGAAGATCGAAACAGATGAACTTCGGCGCATCACAAAGCGATGGAGATATTCTCCTTTTCCTCCACGCTGATACACTTCTCCCAAATGGATGGCAGGAGGAAATCGCCTCGTCTCTTGTGAGTGACGCCATCCAGGGTGGATGTTTCACCGTCGCCCTTTCCAACCGGCACTTCGTCTACAGGTTGACAGGAGCGATGATAAATCTGCGAACCATTCTTTTTCGCTCATTTACCGGCGATCAGGCGATCTTTGTGCGAAGGAGCTTCTTTGAAGAGGCAGGAGGGTTCCCGGACGTCCCACTCATGGAAGATCTCACCTTTTCAGACTTAATGAGGAGAAGTGGGAGTGTCCTTATCAGGAAACCCGTTGTCACCTCTGCAAGGAAGTGGGAAAAGGGAGGCCCTCTTCGGACGATCCTCCTCATGTGGTACCTGAAGTTCCTCTTCAGGAGGGGGCGAAGCCCTGAGGAGCTTGTCTCATACTACATCCAAGGAAAGTTCCCACCCCTAAGGAGTGTATGATACCATGTGCACATATGTAAAATGCTCACTCTAACCTGAAAACAATTCTGGAGGAGTCGTCCTATGAAAAACCTTTTCGGTAAAACTTTATTCATGGGTGTGTTGTTTTTTCTTGTCATATCCATCCCTGCTCCTGTACGGGCAGATGTTACGGTAAAACGCTACGTCGAGTTCGGGGGAGTCGGCGGAGGGATGATGGCGAGCAAATCGACAGATGTAGACTATATCAAGGGGCTTAAAAAATGTACCCGTTCACACTTCGAGTTTACAGGGAAAGTCCTCGGATTTCTCTCCGGCAAGAAAGATACCTCTACCGTGTATCTCGTGAAAAAAGATATCGTGTGGAACATCGACCACAAGAAAAAGACCTACACCCAGAAAACCATTTCTATTCCCAAGTCAAAAGATGAAGGGAGCAGTAGGGGGAGGAGTGACAGGAACCAGAGGCAAGAGGCGAAAAAAGAGAAAGAGCAAGTAAAGATAATAAAGAATGAGATGAAAATGCGGAAAACAGGGAAGAAAAAAACCATCAACGGATACCATTGTGAGGAGTACCTCTTCACATGGCTCGTCGAAACAGAGGACATAGAGACGAAGGAGCGTTCAAAAAGCCTCATGACGGGAGATTTCTGGAACACGAAGGTGACCAGGTCAATTAAAAAGTTGCAGAATGAGGAAAAAACATTTTCCCTCGCCTACATGAAAAAGATGGGGTTCAATTTTCCTCCAGGGTTCATGAAAAATTTTGGCCTGAATATTTTAGGTTCCCTCCAGCATGCCCAGGGGAAAAACCTCACAAAAGAGATGAAGAAGATGAAGGGGTATCCCATCGCAACGACCATCAAGTGGGAATCCTCTGGCGACTCGGCAAAAAACAAAGAAAAAGCAGGAGAAGAAGAGGAAGAGGCTCCAAAAAGTTTAACAGGGGCCCTCGGGGGATTTTTTAAAAAGAGTGTGAAAAAACTGGCCACAAAAAAAGAGAAGAAAAAAGGGGATATGAAGACCGTTTTCACTTCTTACATCGAGATAAAGAGCATTTCTACCGCGTCGATCGCGGGTTCCCAGTTCCAGGTTCCGGCGGGATATAAAAAGAGATAAAAGACGTCCGATGTCCGACGAAAAAATGGATAGTTGCCAGATTGTCATTTTGGGTTTCGGGGTGTCTTTGAACTCTGAACACTGAACTTAAAATTGATTTGATGGTAATTCAGAATTCCGAATTCAGAATTCTGAATAAAA
>CAZPLX010000258.1:0-2695 GCA_964587345.1 uncultured bacterium | reverse complement strand
GTTGTGCACCAGAGCACTATCTCGCACCCTGTGTGGGTGAGCATTCACATCTGACGGCTTCCCGTGTGTAGCCCACCTCGTGTGTCCTATTCCGCAGGTCCCCTCCAGGTTCTCTGAAAACACTGATCGCTCGAGATCTATGATTTTCCCTTCTTTCTTGCGAACGACAAGGTCCCCTTTGTTGCCGATCAGGGCCAGACCCGAAGAATCGTAACCCCTGTATTCAAGTCTCCGCAATCCGTCGATAATAATGGGAACACAATCCCTCTTTCCCGAGTACCCGATTATTCCGCACATGCCGTTACTTTACCCCCCTTTCTTTTTGCCTTTTTTATCGGCAAGACCAGACTTCTTTACGAGTGCCGGCATCTTCCTGATTACCCAGTTCTCAATGTTTTTCTGCGGCGGTCGGGTAAGAACCAGAGCAAACGGGGGAACATCGTCGGTCACTGTAGTTCCTGCGCCCACCAGGGCACCCTTTCCCACCTTTACGGGTGCGACAAGCTGGGTATCGCTGCCGATAAACACCCCGTCTCCGATCACGGTTCTGTGTTTCGTGATGCCGTCGTAATTGCAGGTGATCGTGCCTGCCCCCACGTTGACCTTTTTCCCGATTGTCGTGTCGCCGATATAGGCAAGATGGTTTGCTTTGGACCCCTCTCCAAGGGTAGATTTTTTCACTTCTACAAAATTCCCTATGTGTACATTCTCCATGATGTGCGCCTCCGGACGTAAACGGGCGAAGGGTCCTATTTGAGTGTTCTTCCCCACTCGCGCATGAGAAATCACACAGTAGGGAAATATCTTCGTGCCACTCTGCACCCTGCTTTCTTCAATGTAGCTCCCCGTTCCTATCTCCACATCTCTCCCGATCCGTGTGTCTCCACGAATTACCACTCCTGGTTCAACCCGGGAATCGGCCCCTATAGACACATCGGGGCTGATATAAACGTTATATGGGTCCTCAATGGTTACTCCTTTGCGCATCAGCACCTCTGCCTTCCTGAGTGCCACCACCCCGGATGCAACTGCAAGTTCTTCCCGTGAGTTTATCCCCATGATCTCGTCCGGATCGGAGGCCACATGGCCCCCAACCGGGAGTCCTTTGAAGAAGGCACTGTATACCAGGTCTGTGAGGTAGTACTCTTCCTGCACATTATCCTTTCGGAGAGAACCGATGTGTGATCTGAGATATTCCGAAGAAAACACGTAACTTCCCGAATTTACCTCATTGACCCGTAACTCTTCTTTGCTCGCATCCTTTTCCTCTACGATCCGCGCAATTTTGCCTCCAGGATCCCGGATAATGCGGCCGTACCCCCCGGGCTGTTCCACTATTCCCGTGAGGAGTGTGACCATGGAGCCCTTGCGCCTGTGAAGGCGTACAAGCTTCCGGATACTTTCTCCTCGTATGAGTGGAGCATCTCCGCAGAGAACGACCGTTTCTTTTCTGTCTTTCCTGATCCCCTTCAGGCCCGCGTTCACCGCATCTCCCGTCCCACGCCTGACGGGCTGATATGCTATGCTCACTCCCGACGCAGAGAGAATCTTTTCAACCGCTTCATTCCCGTGTCCCACTACCACCACAATATCGGGTATCCCACTTTTTTTCACCGCGTCGACCACATAAAGGATCATTGCTTTCCCGAGCAGTGGATGAACCACTTTCGGCTGAGCAGACTTCATACGCTTTCCCTGCCCCGCGGCAAGAATGATTGCCTGACAGTTTTTCATGTTAATTCTCCCTCGATGATGTAAAATCGATAAAACGTGATATAAAACTTCATATTACAAAGTTTCGTACAAAAGGTGAAGAAAAAAAGACAATGCATGAAACGCTGACACTACTCGAATTGGAAATCGAGGATCTGAAGAAAAAATATGATCTTTTCTTCCAAGGTATCCTTCGCGTGGAACCTATGATGGAAAAAAAGAATCTCGACCTTAAGATACGCCAGATAGGCCAAAGAAACATTCCGAACACGACCGATAAGTTCCGATTCGAGACATTGCGCGCCCGCTACTACTCGTACAAGAACATGTGGGGCCGGGTGGTAACCCTTATTGAAGAGGGGAAGATCCAGAGGGATGGAAAGGGAAAGGTTGCCTTCCACTCACAAGGACCCGTGGACGAGGAAAACCTGAACAACACCTATCTCGAATATCTGAAGGCCAAGAAGGAGCTCAACGAGGAGTATGAAAAAGTCGATTTCACGGCCTTCAAGGAAAAACTGGTCAACAAGGCTCAAGAAATTCAGGAGAAAAGCGGGTGTAGCAAGGTCGATTTCAGGGTAGTAGTTGAAGGGGGAAAAACAAAATTAAAAGCGACAAAAAAATAGATACCCTTATCTTATGTTCTCTGCCTTACCCTGAAACACCCAGACGCATCATGGCACGGCGGATTTTCGCCTCAAACTCCTTGTAATCCTTATCATCAACGGAAATTTCTTTCATCATTTCCTCGGCTTTTGAAAGGGCTTTCTTCGCCCGCTCTCTGTCGATCTCGTCAGAAAACTCCGCGGTCCGCGCGAGGATACGTACCCTGTTATCGAGTACCTCGGAAAATCCTCCTGTAACCGCAACCTTCTTCTCCCGCCCTTCCTCCGAAAATTTCAACACCCCTATTTCCAGAAGAGAAAGAAAAGGAGTAGGCTCAGAGGGTACGACAAATTCAGCGCGTGGTCCTCGGACAGAA
>CAZPLX010000257.1:0-2711 GCA_964587345.1 uncultured bacterium | reverse complement strand
CAACCTTCTTTACAAACTGCAGGGAGAGCATCTTCACGGTTTTATCTGTACGGTTGTTCACGTACAGGAGGTTTCCTCTGGGTGACACCTCGATTCTGTCCGCGTCCTTCCCCACGAAGATCTTATCTTCGAGTTTCCCATCGATTGAGAAGATGAGGACATTTCCCTTATCCCCGAGGACGAAGGTAAAGCGGCCGTCATACGAGGCGGCCACGTCGAGGGGAGTTTCCCCGATCTCCAGGGTCTTGCGAAGAGCCCAATCTACAGATGAGTGGGCGGAAATCGATATGATCATGAAGAAGAAGAATGATGTGAGGGAAAAAATTAGAAGTCTTTGCGTTTTTCTCATAAAGTGTCCCGCCAGGTATTGACTGTTTTCTATTGTATCAGATGTACCGTTCTCTTTGTATTCCAATCAGATAGATAGGGGAAGGATTTCCCTGGAGGAGGAACTTTGAGAGTATGAATGACATCAAAAGTATGACCACTCATTGGGCCCATTTATGATGAATATTTCCCGGCGAACATATTACGTGAGTTGTGGGATCTCTATTCTTTTCTTAATCATCATATATCCCGCCGCGGGGGAAGAACTTCGAGGCGTGGGTTACATTAGCTTTTTCGCGACCTCGACCCTCCACGATTTTTCAGGGACCGGAAAAAGTGAACCATTCATTATAAGAATTGAGAAAAATGACAAGGGGAAAAATATCATCCGGAGAATCAGGATCGATGTCCCCGTGAAAGGGATAACTACTGAAAAGGCAAAGCGGGATAAGGAAATGAGAGAGATGTTTCGCGGTGATCAATTCCCCCTCATCCATGGGGAAGCGGTGGAAATTCATCCTGACAGGCGGAGGGAGGAGTTGACTGTGAAAAGTAAAGGAAAAACCCCGTTGAGTATATTTCTCACTATCCGCGATGTGACCCGTGAGATTAGAGCAAGTGTGAGCAATTTGAACGAATATGGGGAGCAGATTATCTTCGACATGGAGTTCACCATCTCATTGAAAGATTTTCATCTTGAGGCTCCTTCCATGTTCCTCGGCCTTGTCCGTGTGGGTGACAGGGTAGAGGTGAAAGTTTCTTTTTACCTTAAAGGGAAAAGAGATCAGTTATTTCCGGGGATACCCTCCCGGAATAAGGGGGAAAGAGATGCCGGTATGGCTCCAGCATATTGAGACGATCGTACCTGAAACCTTCTATTCCCAGGAACAGGCGAGCATAAAGATGCAGGAATGGCAGGAAGATGCTCGAACGAAAAGGTACATTCGCGCCATCTACAGGAAATCTGGTATTGAAAAACGGCACAGTGTGATTCAGAACTACGATGGGCAAGGTGCGGATAGTTTCTTTATGAGGGGTTCCACCGGGAAATTGATCGAACCCGGTACGAAGAGGCGAAATGATATCTATGCCCGTGAATCGATGAAATTATCTGTGGAATTGGCCAGGAGGACCATAAAAGAATGTCCCGGCATAGAGCCCGGGGAGATTACCCATGTGATTACCGCCTCCTGTACGGGGTTCTACGCCCCGGGGCCCGATTTTCACATCGTACGCGCCTTGAGCCTTCCTCCCTCTACGCAGCGCTACCATCTCGGGTTTATGGGATGTTACGCGGCTCTGCCCGCCCTTCGGATGGCGGAGCAGTTCTGCAGGGCGGACCCGACGGCCACTATTCTCGTAATGGCCCTGGAACTCTGCACGCTCCACCTTCACCTCGACCCGAAAGAAGACACTTTGATGGCCAACTCCCTTTTTGCGGATGGCGGGGGGGCTGCAATCGTCAGCTCCCGGGAACCGGAAGGGAAGGGCCCCCGCTTCAGAATTGAGGGGTTCACCTCTTCCCTCATACCGGATGGGGAAAACGATATGGCCTGGGAAATCGGGGACAGGGGATTCGACATGACCCTCTCATCTTACGTCCCGAGGATTATCGGGGAAAATATCCGGAATATTGTGGAGCCTGTCCTAAATATGCAGGGCACTCATCTGGATGATGTCTCCACGTGGGCCCTTCATCCCGGGGGGAAGGCGATCATTGACAGGGTGGAGGCGAGTATGGGAATTCAGAAGGAGATGATTGCCCCTTCAAGAGAGGTGCTTCGCCGATACGGGAATATGAGCAGCGCCACTATTTTTTTTGTACTAAAAGAAATCCTGAGGAGGCGCACAGGCTCCCCTTGTGAAGAAGTCTGCGCCATCACCTTTGGCCCGGGACTAACCGTTGAGATGGCCCTCCTTCAGGCTCAGGGAAATATGGTAGGGGGAGGGATACACATTTGAGGATGAAATTCTCTCATAAAATTAGTGGTTATATCGATACTCCCGGGGGAAAGAGGCGATACAACGAAGAACATTTCACGATAGCGGCGCCACGGTACGATTTGGCTACGAAGGGAATGTCCTTTGCCCGGGACTCATCCTGGAAACGCCATCTTGTCGACGCTCTCCCTGAGAACCCCTCTCCCCGCTGCCTTGATCTTGCCTGCGGCACAGGGGACGTGACCTTTTTGCTTTCAAAAAAGTATCCACGGGGTGAAATTGTGGGACTTGATCTTACCGAGTCGATGCTTGGCATTGCCAGAAAGAGGAACTGTTACAGCAATGTGACCTTTAAAAAAGGTGACATGTCTCAGACGGGGTTTCAAAATGGGAGTGTGGATATTATCACTGCGAGCTATGCCTTGAGAAACGCACCTGAAATT
>CAZPLX010000256.1:0-2733 GCA_964587345.1 uncultured bacterium | reverse complement strand
AATGAGCTCTGCATGAACGGCTGTCCGCTCAAGAAGACTATCGAGGACGGGGAAAGTGAGGAGGAGATTGTGAAGAGGGCTGACAGGATGATGTACATGAGCAAGACCACGGGTGGAAACAGGGTAACCACTGATGGTTAGGAAAAACATCGGGCCAGGTTGCCTCAATTGGCCGCACACTCACTTTTCATGCACTTCCCTCTATCACATGAGAAGAGGATCCTTGATCCTTCACTAATTGATCTTTCAACATACTGATTTCCGGCAAACTCATCCTTCCCTTAGTGAAGGCATGGATTCACCCATTCAGGCACTGATAGCCGCTTTCGCAGCCGAGAGGAGAAGGTCCCCTTTGATCCTTTTCTGGTGGTTCGGGTCGAGATACTGGAAAAGTATCGAGCCCTCCTTCCCCACTATGAAAACGGCAGGGACAGGGAGCATGTGGTGCGATTCTCCCGAGGCATCCTCCACATCGATTCCGAAATCTTCATATTTGCTCAATATCTCTTTGCCCAACTTCCATGCGATCCCGAACTCGATAGCCGCTTCCATTTTACTGTCGGAGAGAAGGGTGTAGTTGAGTTCCTTCGTATCGATGGTTTCCCGGAGTTTCTCCGGTCTGTCGGGACTTATCGCCACGATCTGGTACCCTATTCCGATCAGTTCTTCTTCTAACGTGTGCAGTTCGCCCAACTGCGTATCGCAGTAAGGTCACCACCCTCCCCGGTAGAAGATCAGCACTGTCGGTTTTCCCGCGATGATCCCCCCCAGATTCACGGGGGCCCCTTCTACCGATGCGATCGTTACGCCGGGGACCTTATCCCCGATTAGGAGCGGGCGTACCTCTTTGGGAGACCCTGGAATGGTGTCACGTGTCTGGCTCATAATTACCTCCTCACAATTAATGGTTCTGATCTCACCCTCCTACAGAGAAGAAAGAGATGTCAAGAATTTCATTCTCCGTGTCTGTTGGATGCAGAATACTATTCATTAGACTGATTAAATGTTGTCTTGGTTGCGTGTTCATTGCATAGAGTACTCGGCAAGATGCTGCTTCCTGAAATATTTTGCCTAACCTCCCAGGTTCCTATCTTCCCAACCTCCTCATCTCTTATCTTCCGGATTAAAGGGTTGTGGGTGAGGACGTAGGGGTCAATGCTAATTTGCTCAGATATAAATGAACAGGTTCTCTTGCCCCGGGAGCATGAGAAAGATATGAGGATATGGGAACAGACCCCTTTGTTCACTCTCTTTAAAGTGGAGACCTGGCCCCAATTGTTCAACTGTAACGCGTTGGGGATTCCCCTTGGGTTAAACAAATGCTCACACTCATATAGTATCAGCGGCCAAACGGCGCCTTCTCTGGTTTAAGAAGATGGCTCCGTAAAGGGCAAGGCCCAGGGGCCATACCAGGTAGGGATGGGACAGCCCCAGCCACTTCGCCACTACCTGGGGCTGCATCATAATAAAGGCTACTGCCAGGAAGAGGGGAATTTCATAGATCTTGTTCTTGTAGGTAAACCACCCCTGGGTGGCGGATGCGAAGGCGAAGTTGCCCACGCAGGCCGTGGCGAATATAAGGCCGGCGAGACCCCAGCTGTTGATACCTTCAAGGATCAGTTCATGGTTGAATATGAACATGAAGGCGATCATGGCCGTCCTGATATCGTAGAGAAAACCCTGGATCCCGGTGGGTATGGGAGGCGACTTGGCGATAGCTGCTGCGGCGTAGGCCGCAAGCCCCACAGGCGGAGTGTCGTCGGCCAGGATACCGAAGTAGAAACAGAAGAGGTGCGCCGCCATTAGGGGAACGATGAAACCGTTATTGGCCCCCACCTCCACGATGATGGGTGCCGTGAGGGCCGCCATGACGATGTAGGTAGCTGTCGTGGGAAGGCCCATTCCCAGGATCAGGCTTGCGGCGGCTGTGATGGTTACCAGGGCGAATATGTTCCCCCCCGACAGGTATTCCACAATCTCCGTGACGATGCCGCCGATACCCATGGTCACCACTCCTACAATGATGCCGGCTGCTGCCGTGGCGATGGCCACGGTTACCATGTTGCGGCCTCCGGAGACAAAGGCGCTCACAACATCCTCCAGCCCCTGCGTAACTCCCGGCATGACGGGCATCTTTTTGAAATAGCGCTTCAACGGGTGCTGTACCACCATGATGAAGAAAAGGACGATGATTGCCCTGAAGGCCGCAAGTTCAGGAGAGTGCCTGGGGACAACCAGCTCGTAGACGAGGACTGCGATGGGAATGAGGTAGTGGGTACCCGACTTAAGCACACGGAAGAAGCGGGGAACTTCGTTACGGGTAAGCCCTCTGAGCCCCAGTTTTGAAGCCTCGATATGGGTCAGGAAAAAGAGTGTCGCGTAGGAGACGAAAGCGGGGATGGCCGCTGCCTTGATCACGTCAAGGTAGGGAACGCTCAGGTACTCTGCGATAATGAACGCGGCTGCCCCCATGATGGGCGGGGCGATCTGCCCGTCAGTGCTGGCAGCGACTTCTATGGCGGCTGCTTTCGTCGCCGGGTAACCCACCTTCTTCATGAGGGGGATCGTAAATGTCCCCGTCGTGACGATATTGGCAATGGAGGATCCCGAGACGAGGCCCGTCAGTCCTGACCCGACGATGGCGGCTTTGGCGGGCCCTCCTTTATACCTGCCCAGGAGACTCAATGCAAGATCGATGAAAAATTTTCCCGCCCCTGCCCGCTCGAGCATCGC
>CAZPLX010000255.1:0-2758 GCA_964587345.1 uncultured bacterium | reverse complement strand
CATCCCCACCAGAAACAGGCTTCGCGCCTCCGCCATGACGGCGGCTGACCTCGGTGTGGCGCTTGACGTGCTCATGGACGGCAGGAAGGTGGGGGAATACAAGAAGGAGGGGGAGAAGAAAATCGACCTGGTCCTCATGGGGTCTCATTCTCCCCATATGACACCTGAAGAGCTCTATAGATCTCAGATCGCGACTCCCGGGGGGAGTATCGTCCCCGTATCCTCGTTAGCAAAAATAGTTCAGACCTCCGGCATGACTGAAATCCGACATCTTGAAAGAAACAGGACGGTAACGCTGCAGGTGACCCCGCCGATCTCTCTCCCTCTGCAGGAAGGCATGGAGATCATCAACACTAAAATCATCGGACAACTCCGCGAGATGGGGCTATTAAAAGATCTGAACGTGGGCATGAGCGGAGCGGCTGACAAACTGACGGAAACCAGGGAGGCACTTAAATTCAACTTCATCCTCGCCGCGGCGATCACCTACCTCCTCATGTCCGCACTCTTCGGAAACTTCATATACCCTCTCATAATCATGTTCACCGTGCCTCTGGCTGCAGCAGGAGGTTTTATCGGCCTCAAACTTGTCAACCTCCTCATTCTCCCTCAACCTATGGATATCCTTACCATGCTCGGATTTGTTATCCTCATCGGCATCGTGGTGAACAACGCGATTCTCATCGTCCACCAGGCTCTCAACAATGTGAGGAATCAAAACATGGACTACACCGAGGCAGTTCTCGATTCCGTAAAAACAAGAATACGACCCATATACATGAGCACCACGACAAGTATCTTCGGCATGCTTCCTCTCGTTGTTGCTCCGGGACCGGGGTCGGAACTGTATAGAGGACTGGGGAGCGTGATACTGGGAGGGCTCGCCCTTTCCACGTTCTTCACCATATTTGTCATCCCCAGCCTCCTCATGTTTTTCATCAGAATGGAAAAAAGGAGGGAGGAAAATAATGGGAAGTAGAAAGAAAAAAAAGGTCGAGTGGTGGATTGGGGCCTTTCTCACGATCTGCGTGGTCATTCAGCTGGCACTCCCCGGGGGGATCAGGGCGTTAACCCTGGACGAAGCAGTTTCGGAGGCGATGCAGAATAACAACCTTTTGAAGAAGAACCGCTACCTCTCCCTCTCCCAGAGGGAGACGATGAAGGCCAAAAAATCTGAATTCTATCCCAAAGGGGACCTCACCTACTCCCTCACAAGGGAAGAACGGGACGTCTTCTTCTCCGGGAGGACCACTTCTGTCTTCGCAGGGGCAGTGACTTTCAACCTCTTCCGGGGCTTCATTGACTGGAACAATCTGAAAAAGGAAAGGAATCTCTATAAAGCCCAGATCTTCCAGGAGAAGGCGGTGAAGGAGGACATCCTCCTCGAGGTGAAAAAGGCCTACATCTCCATCCTCAAGTCGGAGAAAAATCTCGAGGTGGCTAAAGAGGCGGTAGATCTCTTAACCAGCCAGCGCCGGGACGTATCCCTCAGATACAAGGAGGGCTTGATTGCGAAAAATGATCTCTTGAAAGTCGAGCTCGATCTGGCTTCGGCAAAACAGGACCTTCTCGCGAGAAAAAGCGACCTTGTAATCGCCAGAAACAGCCTGGAAAGAGTCATGGGGAGGCGTCTGGGAGCAGAGGAGAATCTCGAGGTTCCCCCTCTTGGAAGAGTTGTCACACTGGATGAGGCACAGTTGAGAAACATGATGCACAAAGAAAGGAGCGAAATTAAATACCTCAGATCTCTCCGGGAATCGAAAAAATCAGCACTTTCCTCGATCAAAGGGGAATATTATCCGTCTGTCGATCTTTCCGTAACCTACGCTCATCTGGGAGATAATCTCCTCCCGACGGGTCGCTCGGGACTCTTCCAAATCGATGAATCGCTCCAGGGGGAGGTCACCATATCGTGGAACATCTTCGACGGCTTCAGAAAACGGCACGAGAAGGCATCGAAGAAGATGGACATGCTCTCCGTGGAGGAGGATATAAGGGACACTGGGAAGGAACTCGACCTCCAGCTTGACCGGGCCCTGGAGGAATACAGAATCAACTCGAGCAACCTCACGGTGTCGGAAAAAGCGGTAGCACAGGCGGAAGAAAACTACCGCATCACCAATCAGCAGTTCAAGCAGAATGTGTCGACAAATACAGATCTTCTCGACGCACGGGTTTTCCTCTCCCGGGCAAGAACCCAGCACAACAATGCCCTCTACGACCTTTTCGTCTCAAAAGCCACGATAGAACGGGTGGTTGAGGCTCCCCTTAAAGGAGACGGGGAAAAATGAGGATCACCCTTTCTCACTTCCCTTCAAAGCGGGGAGTTCTCTTCTCCACAAAAGCCTTCACCCCTTCGGCAAAATCACTGGTTGCGACCTGCTTTAATATGCCCTGCCGTTCCATCTCGAGCTGAGTTTCCATGTTCTCCATGAAGGCTCTCTGAAAAAGCTCTTTCCCCTTCGCAAAAGCCCTCGTGGGACCCGACGCGATGCGGGTCGCGATATCCTTTACCCTTTCGGCAAGCTCTTCCGGAGGAAACACTCCGTTGACCAGACCAAGTTCCAGAGCTTCGCCCGCACTCATTGGTCGACCTGTGAGCATGAGTTCCATCGTCTTGTGATATCCCAGCTCCCTCGTGAGAAAGAGAGAGGAACCGCCGTCGGGGCTGAGCCCTATCTGCTGATAGGCAAGAACGAAAGAACTCTCATTCGAGAGGTAGACAAGGTCGGATGAGAGGGAGAGGCCTATACCCGCC
>CAZPLX010000254.1:0-2763 GCA_964587345.1 uncultured bacterium | reverse complement strand
CCCCCTTCCGCTGTCTTAGCGGACCAGAAAAACGTCGGTACCGTGCCGCGTCCAAGGGATTTGTGACAGCTCATCTGGTTTTTCATCCAACCTCTTTGTGGCTCACGGCCCGGGCAGTAAAGATGCAAAAAACTACGGGTGGAAGGGTTTGCCAATCAGTCCCCGTGGATATTCCAACCCCTTATGCGGGTTCCCCCTTCCAGCCAACCGTTATGAGAACAGCTTCTCATGATCGAAGGGCACCTGGTCCCTCATGATAAAGTAAGCTGCCCGGGCCAGTTTGTGCGCCAGGGCATTGTGAGCCACCATGAAATTGGTTTTTGCCATCTTTCTCTGGTAATAGGCCCGGCACAAAGAATCGTAGCGCCTTCCAAGCTCTGCAGCCTCAGAATATGCCCAGCTAAGATACCGGTTGCCGTTTTTCTTGTTCCCCCTCCCCTTGGACTTCCCGTTACTGCTCCACCTTGTAGGCACTTTCCTGCAATAGGAGACATAGTTGCCCACCTTCGGGAAGCGATCCACACAGCCCGTCTCCAGACTGATCGTGAAAGACAGGATTTTCCCGATACCGGGAATGGTCTGCAGATCCTGAAAGGACTCCTTTACTTTGACTCTTTTCTCAACTGCCCCCTCGATCTTCTTGATCTTCCGAGTCAAAAAATCGATGCTCTCCTTGCTTATCTCCGCATTCATTGCAAGCTGCTCCTGCTCGGAAAAAAGCGGAACCACGCAATCCTCCCTGATCTTTTTGATACTGTTCGACGCCAGCTTGAACCTAAAGTATTTGCTGATCATGCCCTGGAGATTCAGGATAAGGGCGGTGCGGATCTTTACTAAAAATCCCCGTTTTCTCAACAGATCTCTCACCGGTCGCTCTTCCCTGGGATAGATATACCCCTCGGACAATATCCCCAGACGCAGAAGATGGGCAAGCCAGAAGGCATCGTGATTGTCGTCTCTTTGTTTAAGGCCCTCATACTGTTTTATCCTCGAAGGGTTGGCCAAGTGAACCCTGAAGCCTTCCTCCATCAATAGATCCACTAACCAGTACCAGTTGAAGGTGGACTCGACAACAATACCGGTAAGATCCCCCCTGAAAGGGGAAAGAACTCCCAGAATGAGCTCTGGATCGTGGGGTAATTTCTTCTTGAGAACTCTTTTGTCTCTCTCGTCAATAATGGCTAAGTAATTGTTCTTTGAATGCAAATCAAAGGCACCGTATAATTGCATTGTGCACCTCCTTGGTTTGAGAGTGGGTGATACGTTTCTCTCAGCATAACAGGGAAGCTTTTCCCTGAATATGACAGGGAGGTGCCTTTGATATGATTATCAGTTCCCATATCCTCAGGTTTTTCATTTTTTTACCCGGGGATAATCTTAAGAAATGGGAACTGACCCCTATGTTTCCCCGATGTTTTACGTTCTGGTTGTTGAGAAGTGCAGCGGATTATTTTACCGCGCTGGAGGGGTCGAGTGTTCCTCCTTTTGGCATCGTAAGATCAGGATATTTCTCCCATGATTGAACTGGTGCTTCTTTTGGAACAGACACACAATCATATGTCCCTGAACCATCTGTTTTTATTACTGTAAACCCTCCACTTTCACTACCATATATATCTCCATATACATTATCTAATAATTCTCTGCCGTCTTTCATTTTCACCTTCACATCACACACACCATGTGTACCGCTCTCCCATCCAGAATATCCAGTAGAAATATGTCCGGGTGCAGGTATCACTAATGGATTTTTTATTTTTGTGCCTCCTGGCCCTGCGTAAGAGCCTGGGATTAAGATTAATCCAGTCATGAGCACAATCGCTGCTCCAAGCATGGTTAACTTCTTTGTCATAACTTTCCACCTCCGTTTCGAATTGGATTTTTCTCCTACAGGGTACCCTTCATCTGCCTGAAAACTGGTAAAAGAAAATCATTTTGATAAAATTATATTTTATTTTGTAAGGGGGGTCAATAATCATTATAATTGTCAGCAGCTGCTGGAGAACCGGACATTTTCTCTTATCTCTCCCTATACAGAGAGATAAATTGCATAGAGATAAGGGGCCCTGTGTACCTTAATACCATCTATATGCATAGACATATGGTCTGAAAAAAGGAGAAATACCCATGGGGGATAAAGGGAAATTTGTCACCTATTTTGCTCTCTTTCTGGGGGTAATGTTCCTGCTCTTGCTCCCCGCCGTTTCACAGGGGGAAAACCCCTTCGGCTGGCTTAAAGTGAAGGCGTGGAAGGGAAAGTTCCACACGACCCACGAGCGCCACGAGGAGATCAAGAGGGATTTTCTCGGATTCAGCGGGGAAACCAAGATAAGCGATCACTCGGAGGGCTCTTTTACCTTCGACCGGATGACAGGGCCGGGGACGTGGAGCGGACGGGGAAAAGCAACCTGGTCGGTGAACGAGTACTCGAAAAGCTGCCCTAAAAACCCCTCGGTTCGCTGCGGGGAGACGGAGGGGAAAGGAGGAGGGACCATATCCCTTGGGGGGACGAATGAACTCTCAATCGAGCCACGGGAAGGGACATACGAGATTGTACTCAACCTTGGGGGAGACCATCTCGAAGGGATGGTCGTCCAGTATCGCGAGATTCCCCTGGGGGGCATGGCGTTTGTGGACCCGTCTGGCGAGGGGCCCCGCCCCACAACGAAGTTCCCAAAAGGCCCGGGAGACGTGGAACTTGTCGCCTATACAGAGACCTTCCACGTCTACCTGGATGATTCGCCGCCTCTTACCGGGGTGGGC
>CAZPLX010000253.1:0-2771 GCA_964587345.1 uncultured bacterium | reverse complement strand
GCGAAAACCCTTACTGACTCTAAAATCATCTACGTTCCAAAAGAGCCTTTCTTCACACTTCTTTCCGAAAACCCTGAGATTACTCCCAAAATACTCCATTCAATGTCCATATGGTTAAAAAAACTGGTAGATGTGATAGAGGATCTTTCACTAAAGGATGTGGAATCGCGCTTCCTCCGTTTTCTTGTTACGCGAATGGAGAAAAAAGGGATCCCCATCGAAACGGACAGGATATTTGAACTGGAGGTTGAAAAATCTGTCATCGCATCCAAAATCAACGCAACTCCAGAAACTTTCTCACGCATGTTGCGGCGACTGATTGAGAAGAAGATCCTCGAAGTGAAAAGAAATAAGATCAGGATACTCAAACCTGAGGTTTTAAAAAAAGAAGCATAGGGACACTTTCTCATCTATACGCATTGCACATAAGAGAAATAAGGAGGGACAAATGGTACTCAAAAAACTCCCCTGGCTCCTCGTAATTTGTGCAGTGATGCTTTTTACACTTCCCTTGAAAGGTGGTGCAAAAGATGTGGCAATTCCATCTGGCAGCAAAAGCTGTGTCGCGTGCCACACGAAACACAAGGTGGGAGTCGCGGCAATTTCTGAATGGAAGATCTCGACCCATGCGAAAGAGGGGGTAGGCTGTTACGACTGCCACAAGGCTGACCCGAAAGATCCAGACGTATTTAAACATTACGGGAAGAGCATTTCGATTATCGTCTCTCCCAAGGACTGTGCGGTGTGCCATGAAAAGGAATCTGAGCAGTTCCAAAACTCTCATCACGCAAGGGCTGGAGAAATTCTCGGCTCCCTCGACAATTTTCTCGGGGAGGTCGTGGAGGGGCTCCCTGCCGCGATAAACGGCTGCAAACAGTGTCACGGATCGATCGTAAAAGTTACGAAAAACGGCATGCTCGATCCGTCGACGTGGCCCAACACAGGGATAGGGAGGATCAACCCTGACGGGTCAAAAGGGTCCTGCACCGCATGCCATTCGAGGCACCTTTTCGCTGCGAAAGTTGCAAGACGACCCGAGTCATGCGGGAAATGCCATCTGGGTCCCGACCATCCCCAGAAAGAGATTTATGATGAATCGAAACATGGGATTGCCTTCTACGCGAATGTGGAGCGCATGAACCTGGACTCGGAATCGTGGGTCGTCGGCGAGGATTACTCTGCCGCTCCCACCTGTGCCACCTGCCACCTGAGCGCTACCCCCGACATGGAAGCCACCCACGATCCGGGAGAAAGGATATCCTGGACACTTCGGCCAATCATTTCGAAAAAACTGGAACAGTGGAAAACAAAAAGAGAAACCATGAAGAAGGTGTGTATTAACTGCCATGCCCGCAGGTATGTGGACGCCTTTTACACTCAGTACGATCTTTCCATAGATCTCTACAATGAAAAATTCGCGAAACCTGCGAAAGAGATCATGGGAAAACTGCGGAAAGCGGGTAAACTCACGGCAACTCCATTCGATGAGAAAATTGAATGGACCTTCTTTCTCCTCTGGCACCATGAAGGGAGACGGGCTCGCCAGGGATCCGCGATGATGGGCCCCGATTACACCCAATGGCACGGATTCTTCGAAGTGGCCCAGCGATTTTATTTTGAACTCGTCCCAGAAGCAGAAGAACTTCTTCCGGGAGTCACAAAAGAGATCTTGCAGAGAGATGCGCACAAATGGATCAAAGGGATCAATAAGGAAGAAAGAGGAAAAATCCTGCAATTTTACAAGGAGAGATATGGTCAGTGAGAGGGGAAAATCACTTTTTCCCATTCTCTTGATTATCTTTCGGGGCGGAGAAAATTCCGCCCCCTTTTTTTTTAGATTCATCGAGAAAATGAAAATATATTGAAATTATATGGTGACAGAGCAAATAATTTGACCTATATTCACATAGTTAAGTGGGCGACAGAGCAAAGTGTGAAGATCTGTTCCACGAGAGGAGGGAGGGGGATGAAAAAAGGGGGAATGGCATGGGGAATCGGTGCGATTCCCCTTTTGATACTCTTTTTTTTCTCCTCTTTTGCCCGGGCAGAATTTCAATTTCCCCTTAAGAGCCTCTCCCCTGAAACCACCCTGAAAGGATCGTACAGATTGAGGATCGGGGCGGGATATTCCGAAGGTGGACGACTCCTTTTTCAGACCAGGGACAGGAACAGGAAGGTGCTCAGTTTTCCTTCCCTCCAGTTTTCTCTTGGTGCGTCGTCAAATGTTGAATTTCTCCTCGAATATCCTCTCCTCCTTGTAAAACAGAAGGGGGAGTCCTCGAAATATGGATCAGGTGACTTAATGATCACCACCCTTTACCAGCTTCCCTTCCAAATATCTGTTTTTCACCCTGTTGGGATTAAATTTACAGTGAAAGTCCCCAATGCAGATGACACCAAAGGATTTGGAACTGATCGGACAGATCTATTCTTAGGAGGGGTGTTCTCGAGCCATTTTGGAAAAATGAAGGTCTTAATAAATGCGGATTTCGCCATCCTTGGGGACCCTTCCACAGCAGAAAACAATCAAGATGATGCCTTTGCGTACAAGATAGGAGCTATCTATCCTTTCACAAGGAACATCTCAGGAGCTCTTGAACTCACCGGAACAGAGTTCAGCACAGCAGAGAACAACCGCAGAACAGTACGGGGGGGATTTGCATTCCTCTGGAAAAGAATAACCATCGACCTGGGCGGGGCACTGGGGCTCACGGATTCATCGGAAGATTTCCAGCTATTGACGGGAGTGAGCCTATCATTCGGTAAAGAGA
>CAZPLX010000252.1:0-2807 GCA_964587345.1 uncultured bacterium | reverse complement strand
CCCTTGAATCTCGTGGAGTGGAAAAATGATGAGGTAGACGGGATCCTCGGGCATATGCAGTGCGGCTCGATGGCCCTATTCCCTATTCTCATTGATAACGAGTTCCGTGGGGCTTTTGCATTTATGACACAACCGGGGCGTGCTCTTACTCCTATGGAGATCAAGGTACTCTGGAACCTCTCTTTTTACGGAGACCTCCATTTCAGAATTCGTGAGAGTTCGCGCTCCCTGGTCTATTACGCCCTCTACGATCCCTTAACGGCTCTCTATAATAGAAGGGTATTTAATGACCGTCTCGAACAGGAAGTCTTGAAGTCAAGGCGGACAGGGAACCCCTTTACCCTTCTCATGATTGACCTCGATAACTTCAAGGGATTCAACGACCGTTTTCAGCATACATTTGGAGACCTTGCCCTACAGGAACTTGCAGAGATATTGAAGGACTCGGTCAGAGAAGTGGACACTGTCGCACGCCTTGGGGGCGATGAGTTTTCGGCGATTCTCACGGGGACCGAATCGAATAGTTCCCTCATCGTGGCCGAACGAACCCTGAAAAAAGTAGCATCTCACTCTTTTTATGATGAAAACTACGAGAGAAATCAAAAACTCAGCGTGAGTATTGGCGCGGCAGTATATCCCCAGGACGCCTTCACCGGACACGATCTAGTGAAAAAAGCCGATGGAGCTCTCTTTACGGCCAAGAAAATGGGAGGAAACATGGTCGTGCGGAATGAGGATATGATCCTGATGAAAGCGGGAAGGGGGCCAAGACAGGAGATACAGCCTCAAAGACTCTTCGAGGCGGTCCGTACAGTTTTCAATTTTGAAAAATTCATGACCATCCTTCTCCAGATTTCCATGGACGGGGTGAATGCGGACAGGGGCTCTCTCTTTGTGAAAGATATCGACGCACCAGATTATATCCTTCTCACGAGCAGGGGATTCAGCACTAATGGGAAAACGAAGACAGAGAAGGTGTACGGGGGGGAGATAATCAAGAAGATCGTGCAGGAGGGAAAGCCCTACCTGAACGAAACAAACGGGGACCCGGAGATCCAGAGATATCTGAAGGGGGAAGGTTTCACCAACGATTCCTTTCTTTCAATTCCTCTGAAGAGGAATGGAGGGGACGTGGTCGGAGTCCTTAACTTTTCAAACAAAAGGGAGAACGGAAGGTTCAGCGGTGACGACCTTGTGAAGATAGGAACTCTTCTGGAGAGCGTGGGGAAAATTCTCGATGAGGGTATCACCTTCAAATCCCATCTCCGCGACTTCGGGGAGAGAGCCCTTTCGACCATGTTCAGAGCTTTCGAGGTTAAATTTCCCTATTACAGAAACCATTCAGATGACGTAGCGGATATATGCGTTCGCCTTGGGAATAGTTACTCCCTTAATGGAAAGACCATCGAGAAAATAAGAACCGCAGCGCTCATCCATGACGTGGGAATGCTCTGCGTTCCCACATCCGTGATGAACAAGAAGGAGCCTCTCGAAGAAAAGGAGCTCCATTACATCAGGAAACATCCCTATATCGGGTGGAAGATTCTCGAGAATTTTCCTGAACTCGAAGATGTGCGAAAGATCATTCTCTACCATCACGAAAGGGCTGACGGGAGCGGATACCCCTTCGGATTAAAGGGTGACGATATTCCCCTCGAGGCATCCATCCTTGCCCTTTCAGAGTTCTATGCCTCCATCAGAGCGTCGAGACCCCACAGGGAAAGTTACATGAAGGAAGATGCACTCCGACTTCTTGAGAATCAGGCGGGAATCGCATTTGACCATGCGATGATCCGCCATCTTAAGGAAGTTATCCAGTAACGCACATTTTTCAGCCCACCATATACACGCCCTGTCCTCCCGCATCGGATTGAACAATCCGAGTGTGCCCCCCTCCATGAAGAGAGGCGTTAACGCAGACCAAAGAAATCGATAGAGCCGCCATATCGAAAAATTCCATAGGGAGATTATCACTCCGGACCGTGAATCACATATATTGTGGAGCTACAGCTCGAGAAGTATGAGGAAAGCGAAAATGAAGGCGGACTTATTTACCTTCGATGAAAAGGGCGAGATTGCCAGTTTTCCTCCATGGTTCTTTTAGCACTTCGAAGGGGGCTCTGGTAAATTTTGAGTAGCCGTTGTGATACACGAGGATCTGGTGTTTCATATCATACCCCACCGCCACGATATAGCGGGGATTGGAGATCATCCCTTTTCCAAGATCGAGAAAGAGAATAACCGGGTTTCCCCGGGAGAGAGACTCTACAATTTTGCACATGCTGCTGGGGACAACCCTCGAGGGTTTTATATAACGGGACGCAAATACGCGCATGTCGGCTATGTGAGTCCCCTCGAGCGTTTTGGAGTAGAGAGCGGCGGTCGCTTCTTCCTTGGAAACGTCAACACCGTGATATTGGAGAACCATGGCAACAGATGCGGGACCGCACCCGAACGCAGTCTGGTAAAGGGGTTTTACATCGAGTTCCCGGATACTCATGGACTGGCCGGGACACGACACCATCTCCACACTGTTTCTCCTGCATCCGGGAAGGACGCTGAGAAGAAGCAGCAGAAGAAGAATTTTAAAGGGAATGGTATCCACTGGTCACCTGAATATGATCTCTTTTTCGAGAAACTCGCTAATGATTATTGCGGATGGAAAATGGGAAATCAAGGTGAATCTACAATCGGTACACTATATTAAAGGTAGTTTAGAGTTCAGAGTTCCGTGTTCAGAGAAAACCGGGAATGTACACAGTCAGAGATCATTTGACATCTGTGGATAAAATGGGTAGCCACTATGG
>CAZPLX010000251.1:0-2820 GCA_964587345.1 uncultured bacterium | reverse complement strand
CTGGTGGAGGAGAAGGGAATCGAACCCTCGACCTCCGCGTTGCGAACGCGGCGCTCTCCCATCTGAGCTACTCCCCCACATAAATCAAGACAGGAATTATAATACCACAACAGTTCCCAGAACAAGACAGTTCCGAGTTTCGCTTTCAGAGTTCAGAGACAACTCGAAACTCTGAACACGAAACATGAAACAACCATATGGCACATATCCGATTTTTCGTCGGACGTAGGACTTAGGACATCGGACACTCATCACTTCTATCTAGTTTTTCTTCCCCCTCAAAGCAATTCTTAGTATTAATATAGGAATAGGGTAAATTATGGATAAGAAAAACGAAAGTCTCGTTGCCTCAGGATTTGACAATTTAGGACATGTCCACTGGAACCACCCTACCCCTGCTCTCATAGAGCAGGCGATTCAGCACAGGGAAGGAATTCTCTCCCATCTCGGGCCCCTTGTCGTGCGCACAGGCCAGTACACGGGGCGTTCCCCTAAGGATAAATATTTTGTGGAAGGAGAAAAATTATCCAGCAAGATCTGGTGGGGCGACGTGAATCAGCCTTTTTCACCCCTCCAGTACGAACATCTCAGACAGAGGGTCCTCTCCTATCTCCAGGACCGGGACCTCTTCATCGAGGAAGTTTACGCGGGGGCAGAAGTAGAACACCAGATTTCTCTCAGGGTTATAACCGAATCAGCATGGCACGCCCTATTTGCCAGGACCATGTTCATAAGGGAACTTGACAGAAAGATTCTCAAAGATATTGAACCTGAATATACTCTTATTCACGCACCTCATTTTCATGCGGACCCCGAGACAGACGGAACCCGTTCAGAGGTTTTCGTAATTCTCAACTTCCCCCGCAAGGAGATCCTCATCGGAGGAACCCAGTACGCGGGAGAGATAAAAAAATCTATATTCACGCTGATGAATTACATCCTCCCCCTCAAGGGGGTGCTCTCCATGCACTGCTCCTCTAATTACGGTAAATCCAACAAAGATGTTGCCCTTTTTTTCGGCCTGTCCGGCACGGGAAAAACGAGCCTCTCCATCGATTCCTCGAGGACCCTCGTGGGGGATGATGAACATGGATGGGGAAAAAGGGGAGTTTTCAATATCGAAGGGGGATGCTACGCCAAGGTGATCCGTATTTCTCCCGAACACGAACCTGAAATCTATCAGTCTACCCGAAGGTTCGGCACGACCCTGGAGAACGTTTCAATAGATTCTCTCACGAGAAGAGTAAACCTGGATGATGATTCATTAACGGAAAACACACGGGCCGCTTTCCCTATCACCCACCTGGATCATGCTGATCCTACCGGCGTCGCAGGCCACCCGAGAGTGATATTTTTTCTCACCGCTGATGCCTTCGGAGTTCTCCCACCCATCGCCCGCCTCACCCCAGAGCAGGCCATCTATTACTTTCTCCTCGCCTACACGGCGAAAGTAGCCGGCACGGAACGGGGGATTGTGGAACCTCAGGCAACTTTTTCTCCCTGTTTTGGGGCCCCTTTCATGGTCCACACTCCCACCGTCTACGCGGAACTCCTTGGGAAGAAGATTCGCAAGTATGGAGCAAAAGTGTGGCTCGTGAACACTGGCTGGACGGGTGGACCCTACGGAACAGGCACCCGGATGAACCTTCCCTACACGAGAAGCATGGTCCGTGCTGCCATCGATGGGTCCCTGGAGGGGGTTCCCTCCCACTCCGACCCCCTGTTTGGCCTCAACGTCCCTTCTCTGGTACCTGACGTACCCTCGGAAGTGCTTCACCCCAGGGACACGTGGAAGGATAAATCCGCTTACGACAGGACGGCCGCGGAGCTGGTCATCCGCTTCAAAGAAGCCTTTGAGAAGTTTGAAGGGGAAGTGACCCCTGAAGTGAGGGAGGCGGGACCAACTTAAAACTAGTTCAGAGTTCAGAGAAAAACCATCACTCTAAACTCTAAACACGACACTCTGAACTACCATCAAACCATCATTACTGGTTTCAACTAACCATGTTTCACCCGACACACGTTTCAATCAAACAAGTTTCAAGAAAACCAGGGAACAAGACAGTATAATTAGAAGAATGGTGTGTGCAGTCAACTCATCAGGCCAAAGGAGGAAACAGATGGTTATCTTCGAGTACCGTTTTGACGTTCTGCCAGGAAAGCTTGGGGAGTACAAGAAGTACACAAACGGCCCGGGAAAAGACCTCTGGTTGAAATTCCCCGGGGTAAAAAGTTACCGGGTCTTTCAAAGCATCTTTGGGGGGAGTACTCCCCAGCGGGTGGTGCGGGTGGAGGTGACAAGCTTAAGTGCCCTCGAGAAAATTTTTTCAGACAAGAAGTTCATACGAGCGAAGGAAAAATTTCATTCCCTGTCAACAAATGTGTCCGATTCAATTCTTACCCTGGTGAGGGAGGGGAGCAAGAAATAAAAACGATGGGGGCCACAGGCCCCCTTTTTAATTCAAAGCCCAGTTCCCGGTTCCCAGTTATTCTCTGAACTTTGATTTTATTACCAGCCAAGCGCTTTCCGTTTGAGATGGAGCTGCATGTGGATAAGGCCTGCCGCATTTTCCGGGTAGGGCTCCGTATAGATCGCGGCGCCCAACATCTTTTTCAGATCTTCCGAAAAGAAATCGACCACGGGGCTTCTCTCCATAACCATGTCGTCCGCCTGGTCGGACCCTTCCCGTCTGTGAGGGATGGGGATGGGAAGCTGCCCCGGAAAACCTGAATGAGCACTGATTCCGAGAGTCACGAAGGACATTGCCGCTCCAACGGATTTTTCGTTGCTCGGTTCCACCCCGCTGAAGAAGAAGGGAA
>CAZPLX010000250.1:0-2848 GCA_964587345.1 uncultured bacterium | reverse complement strand
ATGGTGAAGGGTGTCCAATTCTGACCCCTCCCCTCCTTGCTCCCTTGGCCTTAACTGTGCAACAGGCCCCAGAGCCATGCTCTCCCATATCCGCTACCTGAGAGACCAGTGGCCGGGAAGGATCTCCTGTGTTCCCAACGCGGGAATCCCCGAGATCGTTAGGGGAGAAACAAAATATCCCCTTGCCCCCGACACTTTCGCCTCCCAGGTGGTTGATTTCGTAAAGATAGAGGGCGTATCCGTAGTGGGAGGATGCTGCGGAACCACACCGGCTCATATCAGGGCTCTCTCAGATGCTCTCGGGGGTGTGGAGCCCGCCCAGAGGAAGGTGGAAGGATGAAACCGTCGATTGCAAGCCTCTACCAGGCCGTACAGCTCATCCAGGAAATCCCTCCCCTCATCGTAGGAGAGAGAGCAAACCCCAACGGCTCGAAAAAATTCCGGGAATATCTCCTCGCGGATGATTACGACGGCTGTCTCTCCATGGCCCTCGAGCAGGAGGAACGGGGAGCCCATGTGATCGACCTCTGCGTAGCCTACGCGGGGAGGGACGAGAAGGAGGACCTCATCAAACTCGTGAAGAGATTCTCCGCATCGGTTAGGGCTGGCCTCATGCTCGATTCAACCACTCCCGAATGTATCGAGGAGTGTCTGATGATCTATCCCGGCAGAATGATAATAAATTCCATAAACCTCGAGGATGGGGGAAAGAATCTGAATAGGATCTGCGCCATGGCGAAAAAATATGGCGCGGCCTTAGTCGCCCTCACCATCGACGAAGAGGGAATGGCCATGACGGCAGAGAAAAAGGTGGCTGTGGCGAAGCGAATCTATACCCTTGCCACGAAGAAGCATGGTTTACGGCCCCAGGACCTCCTCTTCGATCCCCTCACCTTCACGGTCGCGTCTGGAGACGAAAACCTCCTTGATGCGGCGCTCAATACTCTCGATGCGATTCGAGGGATAAAGGAAGAGATGCCCGGAGTCCTTACAAGCCTGGGGGTGAGCAATGTCTCCTTCGGACTCTCCCCTCCCCTTCGCCGTGTCATCAACTCAGTCTTTCTCCACGAGGCGGTAAAGGCGGGACTTGACGCAGCAATCGTAGACGCGGGAAAGATCGTTCCCTACGCCTCCATCCCGGAGGAAGAGAGGGAGCTCTGCCTCGATCTCCTCTACAACCGAGGGGAAGGGAAGGAAGAATCTCCCCTCTCCGCCATCATCCGGCACTTCGAAAAGAAGGAAGGCATCGAAGAAAAGGAGGAGGAAGATGACGAGGGAAAGACTTCCGAGGAACTCCTCGCGGGAAAACTTCTCTCGGGAGACAAGGAGGGGTTGGAAGACCTCCTCCTCATTCTCTTGCGGAGATACCCGGCCATGGAGATCATCAACCAGCTCCTCGTTCCCGCCATGAGGGAGGTGGGTGAACTCTTCGGAAAGGGTGAGATGCTCCTCCCCTTCGTCCTCAAGTCCGCGGAAGTGATGAAGGCCTCTGTGACAACCCTGGAACCCTACATGGAGCAAAAGGAAGAGGAGGCCAAAAGAAGCATCCTCTTAGCCACCGTTCAGGGCGACGTCCACGACATTGGCAAGAACCTGGTAGATATCATTCTCTCCAACAACGGGTACCAGGTACACAACCTGGGGATAAAGGTTCCCGCCGAGGTGATCATCGAAAAGGCAAAGGAGCTCCGTGTTGATGTTATCGGCCTTTCAGGGCTCCTCGTAAAATCCGCCATGGTGATGAAGGAAAGTATGCCCCAATACAGGGAGGCAGGCCTCACGGTCCCCATTCTCCTCGGCGGCGCGGCCCTCACGAAGAAATTCGTTGCCGAATCGTGCGTCCCCGGCTACGAAGGTCCCGTGGTTTACTGTGCCGATGCTTTCGCAGGATTATCCGCCATGAGAGAGGACGAGAAGGGATCTCTCTCCTCCTCCCTATTCGATCCTGAAATCTCGCCCAGAGCGGGTAAGCCGGGGAGAAAAGACAGTGCCGTATCGAGAGACAACGCCGTCCCGTCTCCTCCATTTACAGGGCCCAGGTACGTAACGGAGATAGACCCCCACATACTTTTTCCTTACCTCAACGTGGAAGCCATGTTCCGGGGCCGGTGGGGGTACCGTCGTGGAAAAATGGGAAAGGAGGAATATGAAGGCCTCATCGAGAATGAGGTGAAGCCCATGTTCCAGGAACTCAAGGAGAGGGTGGTAGGAGAAAAATTGGTGGAACCGAAGGTTGCCTACGGCTACTTCCCCTGCCACAGTGAGGGAAACACTTTGGTGGTAAAAGGGGACCGGGAATCTTTCCCATTCACCTTTCCCCGTCAGGAACTGCCCCCTCACCTCTGCATCGCAGACTATTTCAAGACTGAGGAGGAGGGGGGAGACGTGGCGGGATTTTTCATCGTTACCCTGGGAGACCGCATATCTGAAGCGATCAAGAGGCTCTTTGAAAGTGATTCCTACCACGATTACGCCATTCTCCACGGATTCAGCGTGGAACTGGCCGACGCCCTCGCAGAGTACTGGCACGAAGAGATGAGGAAGGAACTGGGGATAGAAAAGGCAGCGGCAGAATCATCCCATGACTATGTCGTCCAGAAATACCAGGGTTCCCGGTACGGTTTCGGCTATCCCGCCTGCCCGGACCTCGATGCCCACGAGACTCTCTTCACAATTCTTTCACCCGAGAGGGTGGGGATTACACTCACGGAGAACATGATGATGGTTCCCGAGCAGAGCACATCGGCGATCGTGGCCCACCATCCCCAAGCAAAATATTTCGCCGTGTGAGAGGTTCAGTAACTTCAAAAGGGAGAGGCTATGCGTTACATCTGCGCCAACTGCGGGT
>CAZPLX010000249.1:0-2854 GCA_964587345.1 uncultured bacterium | reverse complement strand
TCGAATCGTCCTCAGCGATAAGGATAGATTCTTCACCCGAAAGGTCATCATGTTTCCTGGGGAAAGCTCGTTTTTCCTCGTTTTCACCTGAGATCGGGAGGTAGATCATGAAGGTGGTGCCTCCTTCCGCTCCTGGTTGGACGGTAATGAAGCCTCCATGCTGGGCAATGATTCCGTACACGATCGACAGGCCGAGCCCTGTGCCTTTGCCGACTCCCTTCGTGGTGAAGAAGGGCTCGAATATTTTTTCTCTTGTCTCTTCATCCATCCCAACACCGGTATCTGTCACCTTAATGAGAGCGTAATCTCCCGGTTTTCCGTGTCCCTGTCCCCTTACGAATTCATCATCGAGAAGGATCTTTTCCGTCTCGATTTTTATCTCTCCCCCCTCGGGCATTGCGTCTCTTGCGTTGACGGTGAGATTCATAAGGACCTGATCTATCTGTCCTTCATTTGCGAGGACCGCGAGAGTCTCTTCGGTCGGGATTACAGAGAGCCTTATGTCTTCGCCGACAATCCTTTTGATAAGGTCCATCCCTCTCCCGATCACGTTATTAATATTCACCGAAATGAAATCGAATTCCTGCTTCCTGCTGAAAGCTAAAAGGCTTTGCGTGAGGCTGGAACCGCGCTCTGCCGCGGCGAGGATCTGATCCACCTGATCACTCTCCGGGAGATCTTTATCCATCTTCATCTTGAGAATGCTCGCAAAGCCGATGATTGCGGTCAGCATATTGTTGAAATCGTGGGCGATCCCCCCGGCTAGCTGACCGATGGCCTCCATCTTCTGCGAGTGAAGGAGCTGCTTCTCCAGTTCATTCTCCCGGCTTAAATCGAGGAGGGTTCCCATGATCGCGGGCTTTCCCCCGTACTCGGATACACTACCGAAGACCTTGGCGGGGAAGGAGGACCCCTTTTTTGTAACCAGCATCATTTCGTAGTTGATGGAATCTATTTCTCCTTCCAGACGCCTCCTGATATTTTCCCGAAGAAGCTCCCTGTAATCGGGGTGGGTGAAATCTTCCGGGCTCATCCTCCCCACAATCTCGTCATAGCTGTATCCGAGCATTTTCGCAAGCATTTGGTTCACATACTGAAAGACTCCATCCTGTATGATGTAGACACCCACGAGGGATTTTTCTGTGACGGCCCTGTATTTGCTCTCTGACTCGGCCATCTTTGTTTCGGAAGCTTTCCTTTCTGTGATATCCCGTATGATTGCGGTGAAATAGATCTTTTCTCCGGAATTCCACCGTGCGAGGGAGAGTTCCACGGGAAACTCGGTCCCCTCTTTGCAAATCGCTGAAATTTCAAGAGTTTTCCCCAGGATCCTGGGTGCTCCCCCTGCGGCAAGGCGAGATATCCCCTGAGCGTGTGCTTCGCGAAAACGCGCCGGTATGATGAGTGAAACCGGGCTCCCCTCGATCTCCTTTGCCGAGTAGCCGAAAGTCTCTTCCGCTGCGCGGTTCCAGAAGATGATTTTTCCCTCATCGTTCACTGAAATGATGGAGTCCGTGGCGGTTTCGGCGACCGATCGGAACTGCTCTTCCCTCTCCCTTATGGTTTCTTCTTTTCGTATCCGGTCAGAGATATCCCGTGCGATTCCCATAATGCCTATCAAATTCCCCATTGAGACATGGGGGACAGATTTGATTTCTGTGTTAATGTATTTCCCACTTTTAGTGAGAATCCGATAGTCGTGAGTTGTAGTACTTCTCCCTTCCATCACCCTTCTCGTATTTGCTACTGCAATGGCAAGGTCCTCCGGGTGAATCAGGGATGCCAGCGATTTTCCCACCCACTCTGAGGGGGAAAACCCTGTCGCTTCTTCAAATGCGGGATTTAAGGAGGTGAAGATCCCTTCTGCGGAGAGAGCGAATATTACGTCGCTCGTCTTCTCGACCACTTCCCTGTAAAAGTTGTCGAGTTCGTTCTGATCATTTGTTTCCAGAAGCCTATCACTCCTTCCTGATTTTCTCATCTCATTTATTCTCGCTTCCCTCTTTCTCATAGGGATTTCATATAACTCTATCGGATGTTTACCCCCGATTCTTGATTCCCCGGGGTGATCGAAATGATTTCCCGTTGATACATTGACAACCCGATCTGAAGAGATTCTAATGAAACATCATGGGGCACCTCTGAAGGTCACTTCGGTGGGGAAAACAGGAAAGGAAGGAGAAATCGTAACTCAATGAAAACTAAGGATAATAACCTATTTGCCCAGGTTGCTGTCCCCCTGCCTGTTAAAAAGACTTTTACATATTCTGTGCCCCGGGAGCTAAAAGAGCTCATACATCCCGGGGTCCGCGTCTATATTCCCTTCGGCGGACGGCACATAACCGGGGTTGTCCTCGCTCTCTCTGGCGAGAGTGCTCTTGAGACTACTTCTCACATCGAGGATGTGATCGATGGGGAACCCGTGTTTTCTGAAAAAGATCTTGAATTTCTTTCGATGACGGCACATTTTTACGGTGCCTCCCCGGGAGAGGTCCTCCGCACCATGGTGCCCCCCGGATTCTTCCGTGAAGAGAAAAGCCGGTTAGCCCTCACAAATAAGGGTATTGCCGCTCTTGCGGGGGCGGCTGGTGAGAAGGACCGCGCTGTTCTTGAACTCTTTATCTCCGGGAAGGAAGTGTCCCGTCAGCACGTAGAGAGGGGGATGAAAAAGAGGGGGATAAAAACCCCCGGGGCGACTCTTTCAAGGCTCATAAAGGGAGGACTTCTCTCCCGGAGTTCCCATGTGAAAAAGGAAGTTGCGCCCAGGAAATCGGTTTTCGTCGAACCTGGAGACCTAGTCGGGTACGGGGGAAGAAGAACAGAGGCGTCAGAAAAAATCCTCGAGGTGGTGAGG
>CAZPLX010000248.1:0-2862 GCA_964587345.1 uncultured bacterium | reverse complement strand
GACGGTGTCGGTGGAGGACACTGGATGTGGAAGACCGGAAGAGATCAGGGAAAAAATTTTCGAGCCCTTTTTTACGACAAAAGGGGTTGGGGCAGGAACAGGCCTTGGGCTCTCGACGGTATATGGAATAGTAAAGCAGTACGGGGGGGGTATTCACGTGGAGAGCGGGGTGGGAAAAGGAACATCGTTTGAAATATACCTCCCCATGACGGAAGAGGAAGAAAAGGATGGATCTGAATGTGATGCCAGGGGAGTGGTTTTGGAGGGCGAGGGAAAGATCCTCCTGGTGGAAGACAATGAGGAGGTGAGGATATCGACGAAAGCTCTCCTCGAGGTTCTCGGCTACGAGGTGATCATGGCTTCGAGCGGGATGGATGCTCTCGATGTCTGCTCGAGGGGAGAAGGGGTAGACCTGGTGATCAGCGCCGTGGTAATGCCCTCCATGAACGGGAGGGAGTTCGTGTCGAAATTGAGGGAAAAGGAGGGGGACGTGAAAGTCCTCTTCATGTCGGGATACCCGGATGACGTGATCCTTCGCCACGGCATCCGCTACCAGGGTGTAAATTTCATTCCCAAGCCATTTTCCCTGACAGAGCTGGGAAGCAGAGTTAAAGAGCTCATCTCCTTATAAATTCCCTCAGGTTCCCATTCTCATTGACCTCGAGACCCTTAATTTTGGATTTCAAGCCGGTGTGTGACAAAGAATTGAGATCGGAAAATTCTGCTGTCTCCTAAAGAATTTATGAATCTCTTTCGATAAATAAGGAAAGGATGTGGGCGAGGTTTTGTGTGAAAAAAGTGGCAAAAAAAGCTGAGTGCGATATCTTCTCCGGCGGGGATACCCTGCTTTTTGAACTCCCCGTGGGAGTCGCACTTCTTCAGGAAGACGGGACGGTGATCTATCACAACCGGAAGATGGAAGAGTTGTTGAAAGTTTCCCCTGGAGCTCTTCCCGGGGGAAACATCTTTTCGTGCCCTGCCATGACGAAGGCACGGGAAGGGATCACCTTGAGCGAACTCGCGAGTGGAGAGAAGGTTATGGAAGTGAGCGAGTTTGTTGAGGGAGAGGGAGTGGGTGCCACATTTATCATCGGAATGAGGCCTCTGGGAGGGGGACAGATCGCTATGACCCTCCAGAGGCACAAAGGAGAGGAGGAACTTTCCCGATTGATCAGGGAGAGCAGGGACAGGTTCAAGACCATAGTGGATACGCTGGAGGATGGGATCGTCGCATTTGACAGATCGATGCAGATCATACTCTGTAATTTCCCTTTTTCCACAAGTTTTGGAAAGGATCCGAGAGAGGTGGTGGGGAGACAGCTCAATGAGATCCTTTCGGCCGAGGATCTGGCAGAGGAAAAAGCCTACATAGAGGAAGTGTTCAGATCCGGGAAGGCGGTCCAGAAGCGTCTCGCCAGAAAAGTTGGATCAGGGATCAGATATTACTTCACCCGATATATCCCGAGGAACTCTCCTGGTGGGGAGGTGGACAATATCCTTCGGATAGCAGTGGACCAGACGAGCAGAATCGTCGCGGAGCGGGAGCTCATCAGGACCAAGGAGTATATCGATAACTTGATTTCCTCTTCCACAGATATCATTTATTCGACTGATTTGAGCGGGGGTATCACAGTGTGGAACAGGGCCGCAGAGGAAATTTACGGGCAATCAGGGGAAGAAATTATAGGCCTATCGGTGGAGCGGATTATTTCCCAGGGATGGGGGACACACTCTTTCGATGATCTGAAAAGAAAAGCACTCAAAGAGGAGAGGATTGCAATTGAGGTAGAGAGGGAGATCGGGGGGAACCAGTCCAGCTTCCTCTGTACGATCTCACCCGTCATGGACCCGAAAGAGGGTGTGGTCGCCATATCCTTCATCGAGAAAGATATCACGGACATCAAGGTGCTCCATAAGGAACTGAAAGAGAAGAACAGGGAACTCGAGAAGCTGATAGAAGATTTGAAGGAGAGAGAGTCCCAGCTCATTCAGTCCGAGAAGATGGCGTCGATAGGCCAGCTTGCTGCGGGCATGGCCCATGAGATCAACAATCCCACGGGCTTTATCAAATCCAATCTCCAGACATTTTCCGAGTATGCAGAAGATCTTTCCACCTATCTTCGGGAAGTCCTCGCATATGTGAACGGGGGGGGAGGGAAGGAGAAGAATCTCGCAAAGAGTGCGAATGAGATGAACATCTCATTTATTATAGACGACTTGAAATCCCTCGTCTCCGAATCGATGGAGGGCGTCCAGAGGATTCAGCATATAGTGCAGAATGTAAAGACATTTGCCCACAAGGGGGAGGGGGAAAAGGAGAGTGTAGAGCTTTCAAAAATCCTCGATGGAGCCTGTACACTCGCATGGAACGAGATAAAGTACAGAGCGAAGGTGGAGAGAGAATTTCAGGAAGGCCTGGAGATCGACTGCTATCCAATTCAGCTTGGCCAGGTGGTGCTCAATCTTCTGGTAAACGCCGCTCAGGCGATGGAGGGAAAGGATGGAAAGATACGCATTGCCACGAAGACAGAGGGTGGCATGGCCGTAGTCGAGGTTTCCGACAACGGTTCCGGGATGCCGGAAGATGTGAGGAAAAGGATATTTGAGCCCTTCTACACCACAAAACCGGTGGGGAAAGGGACAGGTCTTGGCCTTTCCATCGCATACAGCATCATAGTGGAAAAACACAAAGGGGAGATCGATGTGCAGAGTGTTTTGGGTGAGGGGACAACCTTTACGATGAAACTTCCCATACGGGATGGAGGTAAATAACAATGGAACAGATGAACAGAGTGTTGTGCGTTGACGATGAGCAAAATATCTTGAACTCCCTCGAAAGGGTCTTCAGGAAGAAAGGCTGGG
>CAZPLX010000247.1:0-2864 GCA_964587345.1 uncultured bacterium | reverse complement strand
TCTCCATTTCCTCCATTAGGGAAGAAAAGTGGCATCACCTTTTCTCAGGGTGCTAGAAGGTAACGTTTACAGTTCCGCTGCTTCCATGATTCTGGTTTCTCACTATAGTATAAACCAGTCCAACCGCACCTATCCCGAGAATAGACCAGAACCACCATTTTCCCGTGAGATGTTCCTTCTCCTCTTTAAGTGCGGCAATCTGTTTTTGCCCCTCGGAAGAGAGCAGTGAAATGAATAGATCATCCTCAAGGAGGGGTGCAATGTGAGAACCGTCTAAATATTTTCCCTCCAGGGGAAGGTCTCTGTGTATCGAGTAGCGCGGCTGATTCCCTTCGACAGAGGAAACAACGAGAATATAATCGAGGCTCTTCTTATTCTCATCCCCTTTGAGGATTACATTCAACAGTCCCCTCTCCTTGCTCCTGTCTAGAAGAGTAATTGAACTCTCTACGGCGTCTTCGTACTTTCCCGCACTGATTCCCCGAATAATTTCTGAAACCTCATCTATATCAAGAGTGAGATCGAGGTTGATCCGATCTCCTGGCATGGCAACCCTGTGGAAGTGACGGTGTATATAACCCTCCCTTTCGACATCAATATCTATACGTCCAAAATAATTACCCTCTCGCATAAGGGGAGTCGTACCCACAAACTTTTTATTGATCACCACACGACTCTTCGAAGGAACTGTATGTACCACAATAGTGGAAACGTATGGTTTCGAAGCGGCCTCTTCAAAATATTGTACAAAGTCAGGTGGGTAGAGTTCCAGGGGGACCTCCTTGATTCCTGAAAGTAGTCCGTACCTCCAGATTAACCTTTCGCTCTTTTCCTTCCCTCCTGTTTTAAAGAGTAAAAAGGATGCGGTCAGGATCGCTTCCTCAACAAGGTCCAGCCCCTTCCCCGAAAGAGCATATCGGTACGGGGCGTCCACCAACTCCTGCAGTTCAGACATTACGCGCTCTATCTCGAGAGTCCTAAAATAACTCTTCCCTTTTTTAAGTTTTTTCTCCCATGAGAATACATTTTCTGCCTTTACCGGGAGAAGAGGAGGCCCTCCTTCGTCGACCTCACGAAGAGATGATGGTGAATGGAGAGTAAGTGAGAGGGTGTGTGAAAGATATTTATCAAACTTCTTGAAATTAGGTCTCTCCTGGCTTTTCCCGAAATTTTTCTCCACAAATTTGAGAAGAAGAAGTGACTGCCCCTCCGCGATCTCAACTGCAAAACCAGCCACCGGGGAAAATATGAGGTAGAGGACAATGTATCCCGTGAGAAGGGGGAGGAGGATCTGTTCCTTAAACCCTCTTAACATAAATCTCATCTGCTATACCCTTGTCTACCGCGATCATCGTTTCCCCTATCTGTATCACATAGGAAGGCTTTTTCTGTATCAACGAAAGAGTTGTGCCTGGAAGAAGTCCTATGGTGCTCAGCCGTTCCAGACGTTTCTTCTGGCGGGGCATGATGAAGACGATCCTGTAGTTTTTAACAATCTGGGCATCCGAGAGACGAATGACCAGAGGAGTTACCTCTCTACGAAATTTTTTACAGCAATCACCTCTAGGGATCTCTTTGTCATGGGGACAGTAGGGGGGATGCCCCAGAAAAGTACACACCGATTCCGTAACTCTGTCGCTAAGAATATGCTCAAAATCGCAGGCCGAGCTCTCAATGTGTTTGTCTTCCAGATCGAAGAGTTGGGAGAGGAGACATTCTGCGAGCCTGTGACGTCGTATCAGCTCGCTTGCCTTACCTCTCCCCTCTTCCGTGAAGTCTATTCCTCCGTTGTCTTTTGTGATGAGGCCTTCAGATTCGAGCCTCACCAGTATTGAGGGAGTATCGTCCTCCTCTGAAGAGGCAAGAACTTTTTCCACATCTGCATCCCCTTCCTCCCTCAGGGTCCAGATAAGTTCAAGAACCTCGTCTACGCTGTAGTCAATCATAGGGGCTACCTCCGAAATACTTTCTTCACCACATTTACGATTTTGGATTCCGGTTTGACAAATGAGTACTTACAGTTGGGACAACACACGAGTGTACATGACTGACCAAGAGGACATTCCTTCTGGCAATTCGTATCCAGCGTGTTGATTGTAAATCCGCAGAGGGAACACTTTACATACATGGATCCTCCTAAAAAGATATTCCAAACATCCTTATCACCTTATTGAATATTGCACCAACCGCTATCGCAAAAGGAAAAATGAAGAGCAACATGTAGGTCGTGATCTTCACTCCCTGTTCTTTGATGATAACGAAATAATTTGCAATGCAGGGGATGAATAGAGTTATCGTTATGAGACTCACCATCACCTGGGTACCTGTGAGGAGGCCTGCTTTTTGCATTGCAAAGAGACCCGCAGCTCCGTAATCTCTCCGTAAAAACCCAATTATAAAAGCTTCCGCTGCCCTGGGGGGCAGATCGAGGAGATTCACGATAATGGGCGAGGAGATCTTCTCTACTACTTCGAGCATTCCTGTCTTGTCCATGAAAAAGAGAATTATCGTTCCGAGTACAAAGAGTGGTACCGCTTCTTTCAAATACCATTCAATTCTCGCGAGGGTTTTTACCAGGATATTTTTCGCCTGAGGGATTCTTAAGGGAGGAATCTCCATAACAAAGTCCGCCTCTTCCCCGGGGATAACTTTCGAAGCGAGTACTCCTACAGCAAGCATGATCGCGGCGATAAATATGGCCCAGACGAATATGGCGGAGACGCCGATTGATCCAAGCATTCCGAGGACAAATCCCAGTTGAGCCGAACAGGGTATCCCGAGGGCGAGGAGAAGGGGGCTCAACATACTCTCCTTTTTGGCTGCAAGGGGTATAGTGGTCTACGTGGCCATGGCATCGCAGCCCA
>CAZPLX010000246.1:0-2866 GCA_964587345.1 uncultured bacterium | reverse complement strand
GGTTTCATAGGCTCGAATTTTATTCACTACATCCTCGACAGGTACGACGATGTGGAGATTGTGAATTTTGATAACCTCACCTATGCGGGGAACCTGAAAAATCTTTCAGACCTAGAAGGAGAGGGGCGATACTCCTTCATAAAAGGTGATATATCATCTCTTTCGGATGTGGAGGGGTGCCTCGACAACAATGTTGATGTCGTGGTCAATTTTGCGGCAGAATCGCACGTTGACAGGAGTATCGATAACCCATCGCCCTTCATTAGAACAAATGTGATGGGAACAGGCGTGCTTCTTACAGTTTCGAAAGAGCGCAAGGTGTCTCTCTTTATCCAGGTATCGACTGATGAGGTTTACGGATCTCTTGGAAAAACTGGCTCTTTCAGGGAGGATACTCCTCTCTCACCCAACAGTCCCTACTCAGCATCAAAAGCGTCATCAGATCTCATTGCCCGTTCCTATTTTGTGACCTACCGGTTCCCTGTCATCATCACCCGCTGTTCGAATAATTATGGACCATACCAGTTCCCTGAAAAGCTGATTCCCCTGTTCATTACGAACGCCACTGAGGATCGTCCTCTCCCTCTTTACGGGGATGGAAAAAATGTCCGCGATTGGATCTATGTTGAGGATCACTGCGCCGCTCTTGATCGTGTGATTCAGAAAGGATCCCCTGGCGAGGTGTACAATATTGGAGGAGAATGTGAAAGATCGAACCTGGAGATTACCCATAGTGTCCTTGAAATCCTGGGAAAAGGGGAGGAGTTGATACGATTCGTCGATGACAGGCCAGGTCACGATAGAAGGTATGCCATGGATATAGGAAAAATATCACGAGAACTCGGATATCGTCCTGGGACGGATTTTGATGAAGGCCTCGTGAAGACGGTGAGATGGTACAGGGAAAACGAAGAGTGGTGGAGGTCCATTAAAAATGGCGAGTATATTCAATATTATCAAAAAATCTACGGGAAAAGACTCTCCTAAAGAGAAAGTACTCCTCATGGGAGCAGAAGGAATGCTCGGGCAGGATCTCCATGAAGAGCTCGCGAAAAAATATGATGTTACTGCAACTGACCTGAAGGATGGGGATATCACTCTCATCACGGATGTGAGAAGGCTCGTGGAGAGGGTACGCCCCCGTTTGATGGTGAATGCCTCTGGATACACGAAGGTGGACGATGCGGAAGGGGAGAGGGATAAAGCCTTTAAGGTGAATGGCGAAGGAGTGGGGAATCTCGCTCTAGCGGCAAAAGAAATTGGTGCTCTTCTCGTTCACTTCAGTACGGATTATATCTTCGACGGGACTAAAAAAGCTCCTTACAAAGAAGATGACGAACCCTCGCCTGCGAACAGCTACGGCGAGACAAAGTGGCAGGGAGAAAAGGAAATTCTCTCCTCAGGGGCTGAGTATCTTATCGTCCGAACTCAATGGCTTTATGGCCTTCACGGAAAAAATTTTGTTTTCTCGATCGTCGACACGCTGAAGAGGAATGGATTTGCGAAAGTGGTGGATGACCAATGGGGGTGCCCCACCTTTACGAAGGACCTGGCAGCTGCAACATCAGCCTTGATATCCTCTGGTGAAAGAGGTGTGTACCATTTTTCTGGAGAAGGGAAAACAACATGGTATCATTTTGCAAAGGCGATTGCGGATATGTGTATCCCTGATGATGTGGTGATCACACCAGTAAAAACATCTGATTTTCCCCGCCGTGCCCCCCGGCCTGAATTTGCAGTTCTATCGAAAGAGAAATACAGCTCTCTTATGGGAACGGGACCTCGTGAGTGGAAGGAGATGCTTTCGGATTTTCTGAAGTTGGCCTTCGAAGGCGGGGTGGCCTGGTAGGCGGCAATGTCTTATGAGAATTCTCATTACGGGTGTCGTAGGCATTATCGGTTATTCGGTCGTTATTGCTTCAATTTCCCTGTTTCTTAAGAATCATCTGGCAGAAGAGAGATCAATTTAGTACCATGTCGGATTCAGGTTCCACAAGAATCCCGCGGCAATGGGTGGGTGGAGATGACTAAACAGATCAGGAATTTTTCGATCATTGCTCATATCGACCATGGAAAATCCACGCTTGCCGACAGACTCCTCGAATATACGGGGACACTCCCCGAGAGGGCAAGAGTGGATCAGTTTCTCGATTCTATGGATCTCGAACGTGAGAGGGGTATCACAATCAAGGCACAGACGGTGAGGGTGAAATATCAACAGGAGGGAGGGAGAGACTATTTTCTCAATCTCATCGATACTCCAGGTCACGTAGATTTTTCCTATGAGGTATCGAGATCTCTTGCCGCGTGTGAGGGGGCACTCCTCATTGTGGATGCAACACAGGGTGTGGAAGCCCAGACCCTGGCAAATGTGTATCTTGCGATCGATCAGGGTCTCGAGGTGATCCCCGTTATCAATAAGATCGACCTTCCCAATGCGGACCCTTCCCGGGGGAAGGATGAAATTGAAGAAACCGTGGGACTTTCCACGGAAAACCTCATTCTTGCAAGCGCGAAGACCGGTGAGGGAACCAGAGAAATACTGGAGAAAATCATTAAAGTGATTCCTCCCCCATCTGGAGACGAGGGAAAACCCCTCAAGGCGCTCGTCGTGGATTCGTGGTTCGATACTTATCAAGGAGTAGCGACTCTTTTGCGGATATTCGAAGGTCAGGTCAGGAAAGGGGAAAGAATAAAGATAATGTCGACGGGACGGGAATTCGAGGTTGTACGACTTGGGATTAATTCTCCTTTCCCCACTGATGTGGATGGACTCAAGGCGGGAGAAGTGGGATATCTCATATCCGGGATTAAGGATGTCCGGGAGATGAAAGTGGGAGACACTATTACGGGGGCCACACAGAGC
>CAZPLX010000245.1:0-2887 GCA_964587345.1 uncultured bacterium | reverse complement strand
TGCAGTCCCATCTCCTTCAGGTCGCTCTGTGCCATTGCACAGAGAGCCCCGTAGAGGATATTGATAACACCGAGGATCGCAAGGGGTACGGCGAACCACCTCGTCACATCAGGAAATATGGGATAAGAGATACGAAGTATCCCATAGGTACCCATCTTAAGGAGAACTCCCGCAAGGATGACGGAAACAGCAGTCGGCGCTTCCACGTGGGCATCGGGAAGCCATGTGTGAAAGGGGAAGATGGGAACTTTGATGGCGAAGCCGATGAAGAGTGCGATAAAGAGAAGGATCCTTACGTCGAATACTTTCAGCCACGCATTGTGGTTCGCCTGGTTCATGTAATAGAGCATGTTGAAGGTGTGTCCTCCCGTCGCGGGGTTCACCGTATTGAAGTAGAGGACGAGCATTACGATAAGCATGAGAATCGATCCCGCGAGGGTGTAGAGGAAGAACTTGATAGCGGCATACTCTTTCCTGGGTCCTCCCCAGATCCCGATAAGGAAGTACATGGGAAGGAGCATAAGTTCCCAGAAAACATAGAAGAGGAAAAAATCCAGCGAAATGAAGACGCCTATCATAGCTGTCTCGAGAAGGAGGAAGAGGCTCATATAGCCCTTAACCTGCTTCTCGATATTCCAGGAACCCACCACCGCAAGGAAGGAGAGAAGAGCTGTGAGAAGAACCATGGGAACGCTGATCCCGTCCACTCCCACAAAAAACTCTATGTTGAATGCCCGGATCCAGGGATAGTGTTCGATGAACTGGAAAGTACCAGGATCTGTCACCCCGGGAAGAGTGTTGTTGAAATTCGAGTAGAGGATGACAGCCAGAATGACGGGAATGAACGCAAAGAAGGATGCGACAAGTTTTACAATGTTGTCCTTTCCTTTCGGCACGGCGAGGATGAAGATAATCCCTATGATAGGCGTGAAGGCCATCAGGCTTAATATATGATTTTCCATTTCTTCCAGAACCCCCTTTAGAAAACTTTCACGATAAGTATGATGAGCAGCCCCCCCGCGAGGACAAAAAGATAATGATAGAGCTTCCCGGTCTGGAACCTTCCGATAAAGTTCCCGCTCTCTCTCGTGCTCTTTGCCAGACCGTTCACCGCACCGTCGACGATGAAGTCATCAAACTTCCCTGTGAGCACAGAGAGCCACACACCAAGGGATCCGCAAAGATTTACGATCCCGTCCACGATGTGAAGATCAACCCATGCCAGAAAAGCGCTCAGCCGGAATAGAGGCTTCACAATCCCGTAGGCATACAACTCGTCGAAATACCACTTGTGTGAGAGAAACTGGTAGACGGGCTGGAAGAGCGCCGCGATCTTCGCAGGGTCCAGCAGATTGAATCGGTAGATGGCAAATGCCAGTGCAATTCCAAAAAATGCGAGGATAATTGAGATTCTCCCCGCCATTGTGTGGGCCAGGTGCTCCAGGTGTTCCTCTTTCGCTATCTCTTTTTCTCTCGCTTCCTTCCCCGCGGCTCCTTCTCCCTCCACTCCTTTCGCTTCTTTATCTGCAATGATCCTGTCAAAACCGGGAAGCTGGGCAAACCGTTCCGGGTTGTCAATGGTCAAGACGTGTTGCTTGAGCTCCGTGGGCAAGACAGGTTTTTTCACAAGGTCTCCGAACCAGGGAGAGAAGAAAAACTGAATGGAGAGGACACCGAGAATTATGAGAGGGATGGTCATGTTGAGGGGAGATTCGTGGGCATGATGGTACTTTTCCTCATCCTTCGGTTTCCCGAAAAAGGTGATGATTACCATCCGAAACATGTAGAAGGCAGTCATTCCCGCAGTCAAGGCACCTACCGCGAAAAGGATAAGGTGGGGAGGGTGCTTCAACCCGAACTCGAGAGCCCGTGCCAGGATCATATCCTTGCTGTAGAACCCGGAAAAGAGAGGCACGCCGGAGATGGCGAGGGTTGCTGCCATAAAGGTCCAGAAGGTTATGGGCATCTTCTTCCAGAGCCCCCCCATCTCGCGGATGTCCTGGGTGTGTACCGCGTGGATCACGCTGCCCGATCCGAGAAAAAGGCACGCTTTGAAGGCTGCGTGGGTCGTAAGGTGTGCCATGCCCGAGGTAAACCCGCCCACTCCTAGTCCGAGCATCATGTACCCCAACTGGCTGATTGTCGAGTAAGCGAGAACTTTCTTGATGTCATTCATCACGATGGCAATGGTGCCGGCGATGAAGAGAGTGATGCAGCCGATATAGGCGATGAAGAGAAATGCGTCCGGGGTAAATATGGGGTAGAGCCGTGCTACCAGGTAGACTCCCGCAGCAACCATGGTGGCTGCGTGAATAAGTGCCGAAACCGGCGTGGGCCCCTCCATGGCATCGGGGAGCCACACGTGGAGAGGAAACTGAGCCGATTTTCCAATAGCCCCGAAAAAGATTCCTATTCCGGCCGCCGTGAGAAGAGGACCGGCGAGTTTTCCATCCGCCACAGCCCTGAAGAGGTCAAAGTAGTTGAAGGCTCCCGTGGTTAAGATAATTATCAGGATACCGATAAACATCCCCACGTCTCCCACTCTCGTAGTGAGAAATGCTTTCTTCCCCGCGTCAGAGGCCGACTTTTTCTCGAACCAGAACCCTATGAGAAGATATGAGGAGAGGCCGACGAGTTCCCAGAAAATATAGATTGCAAAGAGGTTATCGGAGAGTACGAGTCCATACATGGAGAATGAGAAGATGGAAAGATAGGCATAATATCTGCTGTAGCGCGGATCACCGTGCATATACCCCATCGAATAGATATGAACCAGGGAGGAAACTGTCGAGACCACCATGAGCATGACCGCAGTCATGTTATCCACGAGGCTCCCCATTCCTATGGTGAAGCGCCCCCCCAGATCGATCCAGGTAAAGCTTCTCCC
>CAZPLX010000244.1:0-2890 GCA_964587345.1 uncultured bacterium | reverse complement strand
AGAGGTCCCTCCTCCGGAAGAAGCGGCCGTGGAAGAGCAGGAGAAGGAGGTACCTTCTCCGGAAACCGCACCTCCCGTGGATCAAAGTGAGCTTCAAGAGGCGGAGGAAACAGCCCCTATCGAGGAAGAGGGGGAGGAAGAAAAAGCTGAGGTGGAGGAAAGTAAACCTGAGCCTGAGATAAAGGAAGATAAGATATTAGAAACAAAAGGTAAAGAAGAATTAGAAGAGGATAAAAAAGGTCGTGATGAAAAGGGGAAGCGCCGGCTCCCCAAGACTCAAAAGAAGCAGCACAAGGGGGCAATGAGGAAGAAGGCCTTGGAGGAGCTCATCGAAGAAACGGTTGAGGAAGAGGAGGGTGGTGAAAAGGAAAAACCCCAGATAGTGGAGCGGGTGTTCACACCCGGGAGGAGCTATCGGAAGAAAAGGGTGGTGGATAAGGAGAGGAAAGGTCCCTCAACCATCCCACCGAAAGAGAGCAAGAGGGTTGTGAAAATAGAGGAGGTGATCCCGGTAGGGGAACTTTCCAAGAGAATGGGAGTGAAAATCTCTGACATAATCAGAAAATTCGTAGAACTCGGTATGCAAGTAACGATAAACGAAATGATAGATGCCGAGACTGCGGGGGTGGTGGCGGAAGAGTTCGGGTACAAGGTGGAGAATGTCGCCCTTGAATATGAGTCGCTCCTCGACCAGGAAGAGGACAGGGAGGAGGACCTCCGCCCACGCGCTGCCGTTGTGACTATTATGGGCCATGTGGACCATGGGAAGACGTCCCTTCTCGATGCGGTGAGGAAAACAAAAGTCGCGGAGAGCGAAGCAGGGGGGATTACTCAGAGTATTGGTGCCTACGAAGTCGATGTGGGGGGTAAAAAGATTGTATTCATAGACACGCCCGGACATGAGGCGTTCACCCAGATGAGGTCAAGGGGGGCCAGGGTAACTGACCTGGTGGTGCTCGTAGTCGCGGCTGATGATGGAGTGATGCCACAGACACTCGAGGCGATCGATCATGCGAAAGCCGCGGGTGTTCCCATCGTCGTCGCGGTGAACAAGATAGACAAAAACAATGCGAACCCTGACAGGGTTAAAAAACAGCTCGCAGACCAGGAACTGATACCTGAGGATTGGGGAGGAGACGTTCTCTGCGGGAACCTTTCCGCGAAAAAAAGGGAAGGGATCGACGAACTTCTCGAACTGATCATCCTCCAGGCTGAAATGATGGAGTTGAAGGCAAATCCGGGAAAGCGGGCGAGGGGGATTATTCTTGAATCCCGTATCGACAAGGGCAGGGGGCCCATGGCGACGGTCATCGTCCAGGAAGGCACCCTCCATGTAGGAGATGCAATAGTTTCAGGAACCCATTTCGGAAAAGCCAAGGCCCTGCTGAATCATGTGGGAAAGAGGATAAAGGTTGCCGGGCCCGCAACAGCTGTTGAAGTTCTGGGGTTCAATTCCATCCCCGAGGCAGGGAAGAAATTCGCATCCCTTAAAAACGAAAAGCTGGCGAGGGAAATCGCAACTGCCAGACTCGACAAGGAGAAAGAGAAGGAGGTTATGAAATCGGCAAAGCTCTCCCTGGAAGAACTCTATGACAGAATCAAGGAAGGTGAGCTCAAGGAGCTTCCCGTAATTATTAAGGGAGACGTGCAGGGGAGCGTTGACGCTCTCAAGGATGCCCTCGAGAAGATCGGAACCGCCGAAGTCAGGATCCAGATTATTCACAACGGTGTTGGGGGGGTCAACGAGTCCGATATTCTCCTTGCGTCCGCATCAAACGCCATTGTCATTGGCTTCAACGTGAGGCCCGATGGGAAGGCACTGAAGCTGGCAGAATCGGAAAATGTGGAGATAAAGATATACGAAGTGATATACGAACTCATCGATGAGGTGAAAAAAGCCATGGTGGGTCTCCTCGATCCGAAGTTCAAGGAGGTTCTCGAGGGGATGAGTGAAGTGAGGGAAGTGTTCCACATCCCGAAGATCGGGGCCATTGCCGGCTGTTATGTCACCGAGGGGAAAATAACCAGGAACAGCGCTACACGGGTTGTCAGAGACAGCGTAATCATCTACACGGGGAAAATCGGATCTTTGAAGCGCTTCAAGGACGACGTGAAAGAGGTTACCCAGGGATTTGAGTGCGGTATCGGCCTCGAGAATTTCAACGATATTAAGGAAGGAGACATCATCGAATCCTTTATCCTGGAGCAGGTTGCTCAAACCCTCTGAGGTGAGCGGTGGTCGTGGGAGTAATCAGTTTCGATATTATCATTCAGGGAGCGCACAGCCTTAAAGAAAAAAGAGGTTGTGTGAGGAGCCTTGTGCACAGGATGATGAACAGGTTCCATGTCTCGGTTGCCGAAGTAGGGTGCCAGGAACTCTGGAATCGCTCGAAGATTGGTGTGACATTTGTGGGAAATGACAGGAAGATAGTTGATTCTCTCGCGGAGAGGATCACGGAGTTTGTCTACACGGCAAAGGATGTAGAGATCATAGAGAGGGAATACGAAGTTCTGAGGTATTGAATGGCAGGAAGAGGTTCGAGCCGACCTGTGAGAGTCGGAATGTTGTTGAAAGAGGAGATTGCCATCACCCTCTCAAGGGAGATGAAGGATCCCACCCTCTCCGCGGTCACGGTGACCCATGTGAAGGTCTCTAAAGATTTGAGGATGGCCCGGGTCTACTATAGTGTCCTTGGAACTGAAGGGGATCGGGCGAAGGCGGGGGCCCGCCTCGCAAAAGCCGCGGGGTTCGTAAGAAGCGAACTCGGGAAGAGGTTGAGGATGAAAAGAATTCCGGAACTGTCTTTCCAATTTGACGATTCCTTCGAAGAGGGAATGAAAATTGACCGGCTCCTTATGGAGATCCATGAAAATGAGTGATGCCCTCGAT
>CAZPLX010000243.1:0-2908 GCA_964587345.1 uncultured bacterium | reverse complement strand
TGGACCATCCCATGGTAGAAGCCTGTTCAACTGAAACCCGGGCTGTTATTCCCGGAGGGAGTACGCTTTCCCGGTACTTTTGGCTCTGCTCTTCGAAGAGCTCCCATGAAGGCATGCTCACCACACGTGCCCTGATGCCTTCCTCCTTCAATTGCTCGTATGCCTTAACGCACAGCCACACTTCGCTCCCGGTTGCTATGAGGAGGAGATCAGGATGGCCGCCTTCGGGGTCAGCCAGAACGTAAGCCCCCTTATCGAGACCGGAAGTCGGGGCATATTGTGAGCGGTCCAGGGTCGGAAGTGCCTGTCGGGACAGCACGAGGGCAACCGGTTTGTGGCGAAGTTGGAGTATTAACTTCCACGCTTCAACCACCTCGTGTGCATCCGCCGGTCTGAGAGTGATCAGCCCGGGAATAGCCCGCAGTGAAGCCAGCTGCTCCACGGGCTGATGAGTCGGCCCGTCTTCACCCACGCCGATTGAATCGTGTGTGAAGATGTAAATGACGGGAAGCTCCATCAGAGCGCTCAATCTGATTGCCGGGCGGCAGTAATCACTGAAGATCAAAAAACTTGATCCATAAGGCCTGACCTTGCAGTGTGAGAGACCGTTGAGAATAGACGCCATTGCATGTTCCCGAACCCCGAAGTGGAAGTTCCGGCCGCCATAATCCCCGGAGGAGAAATCTGTAGCCTCTTCGAATGTGAGGCGGGTTTTGGTAGAGGGGGCTAAATCGGCGGACCCTCCAATAAGCCACGGGACGCTTCTCGCAATAGCATTTAACACCTTCCCCGACACCTCTCTTCCTGCAACTCCTTTTGGGTCGGGGGAAAATTCCGGCAAAGATTTATCCCACCCTTCAGGAAGCTGGCGGTGCTGCATTTTGTAGAGATAATCCGCAAGTTCAGGATACTTAATTTTATACTCCTTGAATTTAGCCATCCATGCAGAACGATTTGAACTTCCCCGTGTGCCCATCCCCTCATGAAAATTTTTCCGAACCCCCTACGGGACAAAGAATTTTTTATCCTCCGGCCAGCCGTAATTCCGTTTTGTCAGCCTTATCTCGTCATCTCCCAGAGGTGCTCCGTGGGCTGCGCTTGTATCCTGTTTGTTCGGTGACCCGTATGCGATGTGGCTGTCGACGATGATGAGGGTAGGCCGGTCGAAGGTATTTTTAAAGACCTGAAATGCCCGATCGATCATTTCCAGGTCATTGGCATCACCCACACGTGTGACATTCCAACCATAGGCGATAAATCGTGTTGCCACATCCTCGGTAAAGGCCAGGTCTGTGTGCCCTTCGATAGTGATCCTGTTGCTGTCGTAAACCCAGCACAGGTTTGAGAGTTTGAGATGCCCTGATAGAGAAGCGGCTTCGGATGCTACCCCTTCCATCAAATCCCCGTCTCCACATAGAGCGTACACGTCGTAATTAAACATCTCGAATCCGGGACGATTGAAATAGTCTGCCATCCACTTCCCTGCGATAGCCATGCCGGCACTTACCGCCACTCCCTGGCCCAGCGGGCCTGTAGTGGTCTCGACTCCGGAAGTCCAGCGGTACTCGGGGTGACCAGGGCACTTGCTGTTCAGCTGGCGAAAATTTTTAATGTCGTCCAGTGTGACCGACAGAGAACCGAGGGTTTCATACTCGGGGTTAACTGCCTTCACTCCACACAGGTGGAGCATCGAATAGAGGAGCATGGATGCATGGCCTATGGAAAGGACAAAGCGGTCCCTGTTCGGCCATATAGGATCCTCGGGATCATATTGTAAGAAGCGCTGCCAGAGACAATAGACGATGGGCGCCATAGCCATGGGAGTTCCGGGGTGGCCGGAGTTGGCTGCCTGAACCGCATCCATGGAGAGAGTGCGGATAGTGTTTATGGAGAGCTGTTCAATATCCTCATCCCGCTCTAATTTTTTCGGCGATACCATAATTATCTCCTTATTGATCCGTTCCTAACGGGTTTGCTCTCCTTGATTTATAAAGGGCCATCAATTTTTTCACAGTGAGGGGAAAGAGTCCGAGAATGACAAATGAAATGATCAGGCGAGGGGAGAGTATCCCTTTCAGTGAATTAATTTTTGCCAGTTCTTTGCCGGCATTGACGAAGACTATGGTTCCCGCCAGCATTCCCACCTGCGATACCCAGTAGAATGTCCAAAGACGCATCTTCGTAAGCCCCATTACGAGGTTGATCACGAAGAAGGGGAAAGCCGGGATAAGGCGCAGGGTGAAGAGATAGAAGGGCCCTTCCCGTGTGATACCTTCATTTATCGTGTGGAGTTTGTCGCCAAATTTACCCTGGACCCAGTCTCTTAAAAGGTATCGTGAAACAAAGCAGGCGAGTGTCGCGCCGATAGTGCTGGCGAAGGAAACGGCGACCGTGCCCACGAGGAGACCGAAAATAGCTCCTCCCAGGAGGGTCATCACGGCGGCACCGGGCAGCGATAGCGCGGCAACCAGGATATATATCAGCATGTAGATTCCAATAACGAGAAGGTGGTTCCCGGAATAGAGTATCTGAAACTTTTCCTGTGCCCCCTTTATGTAGGAGAGAGTAAAATAGTGATCCAGGTGGAAAAACTTGAAAGCAGCTATCAGGGCTATGATAGCCACTACAATCCCGATTTTTTTAAGTTGCTTTTTATTCATTCCTGGATTCAAAAATAAAATAATGTAAAGTTGATACGTATAATAGTCTCAGAATAGGTTATCTTCTTACGAGCATATTTTAAGACTTTGCGAAGCCTCGATGAATAATAGTTAGATGCATGAAATACAAGATCGTTTAAACAAACACACCTCGAGGATCATTTTCTTCCCTTTGCCAGGTCCTCGATCAAAGGAATGACCAGCGCGGTCCAGCCGGTCTGATCGCTCGGCCCCACACCCACCTGAGG
>CAZPLX010000242.1:0-2934 GCA_964587345.1 uncultured bacterium | reverse complement strand
TTCCCTTCGTGAGCAAAGCCATCGGGGTTTCAGTGGCCAGCGTGGCAACGAAAGTGATGATGGGAATGTCTCTCTCAAAAATCGGTTTTACAGAGGGAATGAACCCACGGCATATCTGCGTGAAAGAAGCTGTTTTTCCTTTCATAAAGTTTCCGGGAGTCGACACTCTCCTGGGACCGGAGATGAAATCGACCGGGGAAGTCATGGGAATAGACAAAACCTTCGAGATGGCTTTTGCAAAATCTCAGATAGGGGCAGGAAATCTTCTTCCTGATGGTGGCAAAGCCTTCATAAGTGTGCGAGACGAGGATAAAAGTGAGATCTTTGATGCTGCATCCCTTCTTGCGGGAGCGGGGTTTACGATTGTCGCGACAAGGGGAACATCCAGGTTTCTCAAGGGACGGGGTCTTGTAACCGAGGAAGTGAAAAAGATCAACGAGGGGAGTCCCAACGTGGGAGATATGATCCGGGAAGGGTCGATCGCCCTCGTCATAAACACCCCCCTTGGAGCCGATTCGAAAAAAGATTCCTACTACATTCGGCGGACAGCCCTGGTGTACGGGGTTCCTTATTTCACCACTAAAGCGGCTGCAAAGGCTGCGGCTATGGCGATCGACCGGATGAAGAAAGAGGAGTTCCGGGTGCAAAGTCTTCAGGAGTTTCACGAGAAAAAAAAGCCTACCAGAGGATGAAGGGGAAAGATCCGGACAGAAGCCTTCAGTGTGTGAAAGGAGTGGGGCCCCGGATTTACCCGCGCCTTCAGAAAAAAGGTCTGAATACGATCCGGGACGCCCTCTACTTTTTCCCCAGAGCATATGACGACAGGAGGATTCTTCATAGAATCTGCGACCTGAAAGAGGAGGGTTTTTACCAGATCGAGGGGAGAATCGTAGCCTCTGATGAGGTAAGGTTTTCCTCGGGGAAACGATGTTTCCAGGTATTTATAGAAGATGATACAGGCGTCATTTCCCTTAAATGGTTAAATTATAACATGAGAAAATGGAAGTTAATATATTGTAAAAAAAAGGAATTAAATGTTTATGGATATGCAAAGTATTTTCAGGGAAACCTTGAGTTTCTCCACCCCGACGTTACCTTTCTTTCCCCGGAAGAGGGGAAAAAACTTCCCTTCGAGGGTAATATCATTTCCGTCTACCCGGAAGTTGAAGGAGTTCATCAAAAAACCCTTGGAAAGATCATAGGGCGCGCAGTTACCGGATACGCAGATCTTATCGAAGATCCTCTCCCTGAATACGTGAGGGAGGAAGAAGGTCTTCCTCTTCTTTCACAATCGATAAAGGCGATCCACTTTCCTCCCCCAGAAGGAGAAGCGGGAGGGGAGGGAAGATCTTTGAACCGTTACATGAATAGGGTTATTTTCGACGAATTTTTTTCTCTTCAACTCGGAATTGCGCGTAAACGATTCCTTGCCAAGGGGAGAGAAGGGCTTCCCATTCCCTGGGAGAAAGAAATCGTTGAGGAGATAAAAACCCGTCTTCCTTTTACTCTCACGAATGATCAGAAGCGATCCATTAATGAGATTCTTAGAGATCTGAAGAAGAAGGAACCGATGCATCGCCTTCTCCAGGGAGACGTGGGGTCCGGGAAAACTATTCTCGCCTGGATCGCATCGATGATTGTCTGGCACAGAGGATACCAGGTTGCTGTCATGGCTCCTACGGAAATTCTCGCGGAACAGCACTATGAGAACTTTAAAAAACTTTCCCATGGACTCCCTGTTTCGATTCGACTTCTCACATCTTCCCTTTCATCAGGTGATAAGAGACAGGTGAAGAGGGAGGCGGCCTCGCACACCGCTGAGATAGTGGTCGGTACTCACGCCCTGATCCAGGATGACGTGACTTTCAAAAAGCTTGCTCTCGCTATCGTAGATGAGCAGCACCGATTTGGTGTGTACCAGAGACTTATGCTGAAAGGGAAAGGTGTGCATCCCCACCTCCTCGTTATGACGGCCACTCCAATACCAAGAACGTTGGCCATGACGCTCTACGGAGACCTCGACATCTCCCTTATAGAGGAGATGCCCCCCGGTCGAAGCCCTGTTATCACTAGGATCATAAGGAAGATGGAGAGGAAAGCCTGTTTTGAATCAATAAGGGGAGAGCTGGATGAGGGGGGGCAGGCCTATTTCGTTTACCCTGTTATTGAAGAATCAGAGAAACTTGATCTGAGGGGAGCGTCAAAGATGTACGGGACGATTCGGGATAATCTATTTCCCGAATACAGTGTAGAGCTTCTTCACGGAAGGATGAAGGGGGAGGAAAAAGAAAGGATTGTGGAAAATTTCAGAGAAGGGAGAACCCAGATCCTCGTATCTACCACGGTTATAGAAGTGGGAATAGATGTACCGAACGCGAACGTGATGGTGGTGGAACATGCGGAACGGTTCGGCCTTTCACAACTCCATCAGCTCAGGGGGAGGATTGGAAGGGGGAAAAGGAAGTCTTACTGCTACCTTATGACAGGAACTTCTCTGACCGAAGAAGCCCGAGAACGGCTCAAAGTGCTCTCAACAACGACAGACGGGTTTGCCGTTGCCGAAATGGACATGAAGCTGCGAGGTCCCGGTGATTTTATCGGTACCCGGCAGGCAGGGATGCCAGACCTCATTTTCGGGAACCTCCTGAGGGACGGGGAACTTCTCCGCAGGGCGAGGGAAATGGCACTCAGGGTAATTGAAAAAGATCCCAATCTCAATGAGGAAGTCCACAGGCCACTCCGAGAGTTTGTCCAAACAAGGTGGAAAAACCGGATAGACTTTGCATTTGTATAGGCGTAGATTGACAAGAAGAGCTAATTGATTTAGCATTTTGGAGGTTATCACACAGCAAACAGGAAGGGGGAAAATGGAAGAGATTTCCAGAATAAAACGCTTTCAACCGTACGTGTTCAAAGCGGTAAACGAACTGAAGA
>CAZPLX010000241.1:0-2935 GCA_964587345.1 uncultured bacterium | reverse complement strand
GAAACAATTGCAGCCTCGATGCTCCTCACAGAGGGAGAAGGGGGCATCCTCGTGGTGCACCCGCCCATCCCCGGTGAAGAGAGAGGTGGGCCCCACACATTTCTTTTTCTGGACAGCGTGAAGCGGATTCTCGAAAAAATTCCCCGTGGAGTGCGAGTGGCCATCGAAAACAGTACAACTTCTTCGGGAACAGCAATGGCAACCATCGATATTGCGGGAAGCTTCCCCGCGGGAAGAGTGGGGGTCTGTATCGATGTAGGCCACGCCCACGTGGGTGAATCTGCGCCATCAGCTATTATGGCCGCATCGAATAGACTTTTAAATGTTCACTGTTCGGACAACGAAGGAGATGAGGATGACCACCTCATCCCGGGAGAGGGAACCCTGGATTGGCACCGGGTGATAAAGGCCCTTCGCTCCGCAGCCTATGAGGGTCCCCTGACCATGGAAATCCGTGATACCCTTAGGGGGATCGAAAAGGATTACAGCTCATTTGGTAAAATCATCGAAAGAAGCATATCCTTTCTTACGGGAATTGTAGAGCACCATGGTGGATAGGAGCTATCTCGAACAGATCTTGTCCTCTTCCATGAGGGACCCAGGAAAACTTCTCAGTGTAGATGAGATCGAAGGCGATGCATCTCCCCGGAGATATTTTCGCCTCGTGATGGCGGAGAATCAGAGAGGAATGGAGAAGGCTTCCATGATCCTCATGCGCTATCCTCCCTCGCATGTCGTTGACGGAGAACTTGCATTTCTCAACACTCACAGATATTTCAAGAAGGCTGGGGTAAAAGTCCCCCATATTTTCCTCCACGTACCGGAGGCAAGGCTTCTTTTTCTCGAGGATGGAGGGGACAGGTCGCTCGAAGATATAGTTTCCCTTTCCGGCTTCTCTCCCGCAACATTAGTCCTGTACAGGAGTGCAATGAGAGAAATCAGGAAGATTCAGGTGGAAGGCACCCAATGCCTGGACGGATCGTCCATTTCAAAAAGGCTTTTTTTCGACCGGAACAAGTTGATGGAGGAGATGAATTTCCTCTACACATGGGGTCTTCGCAGAGCTCCCTCACAGCCGGGAAGAAAAGATCAAAAAGAGACATTCCTGTCACTCGTAGAACAGGTGGTAGCAGGTCTTCTCTCCTCGAACCCCGTGCTCTGCCACCGGGATTTTCACAGCAGGAACATCATGGTGAGGGAAGATGAAGAGCTCATGATCCTCGACTTTCAGGACGCCCGTATGGGAAATATCTATTACGATCTCGCCTCTCTTCTTTACGACTCCTATGTCACCCTTCCTGAAGAGATGAGAATAGGTCTCGCGGAAGAGTTTTCCGACTCGATAAAGAAAGAGAGCTTCGCTTCCTTCGGCTCCTTCGATGAATTTTACAGAAACCTGTGCCTGATGGCTATCCAGCGAAACCTTAAGGCTCTCGGGACATTTTTTTATATGCACTACGGGAAGGGAAAGGACAGATATATTCGCTACATAGAGGGGACACTGAACCATCTGAAAGAGAATCCGGTACTCTCGGAGGATTTCAGGGACCTCTCACTGTGTGTCCTGCCTCTTCTCGAAGATATCGCGGGGGAACTGGAAGATGGAGGGGAAGATGAAAGTGAAGGGGATGATACTCGCGGCGGGCCTGGGAACGAGGCTTCGCCCCCTGACGTATGAGATTCCCAAACCGGCCATACCTGTTCTTGGACGGCCTGTAATCTCTTACAACATGGAGTTTCTCGCTGGCAACGGAATTTCGGAACTGGTGGTGAACCTCCACAGGGTCCCGGGGTTGATCAAGGGGAAGATTCAATCCTGGGGAAAATTCAAAGGAAACATTCACTACATAATAGAACCCGAGATTCTCGGAACCGGGGGAGGCATAAAGAACGCCCAGTCTTTCCTCGAGAGAGAAGAGATGTTTATTATCGTCAACAGCGATACCATATTGGATTTTGACCTGACAATCGCCTTAAAGCTCCACAAAGCCCGTTCACCACTTGCGACAATGGTCCTATTTCCACTGAAAGACGAATCCTACACACCAATCTACATGGACGAAGAGGGGAAAATCGTGTCTATCGGGAGAGCACCAGAACAGTTTGAAAGAGCCGGCTATTACACCGGGGTTTCCATCCTCTCTCCCGGAATATTTTCCTACCTGAAAAAAGGAAAATCATGTATCGTCCGTGACGGCTTCCAGAAGATTATCGAGGAGGGAGAAATCGTACAAGGAGTAATGCTCGAAGGCACATTCCTTGAGTTTGGGACCCCGGAAGATTACCTTCGGAACACCCTTTCTCTCCTTTCGACCAGAAGAGATGAGCAGACCGGGTCTTCGGAAAACGCAAGGATGATCCCCCCTGTACACATCGGTGAAGGCGCACAAATAGGCCGGGACGCGGCGATAGGTCCTTTTGTGTCTATTGAATCAGGAGCTATCGTAGGAGAGAACGCGAAGATATCTCACTCGATCCTCTGGGGTAAAACGAGGATAGAAGCGGGGGGGCAGGTTGAAAACTCCATCGTTACACCCATGAGAATTCTACAGTGTCCCCTTTAAACCTATAGGAATTCAGAGATTTGAGATCAGAGAAAAAGGAGTGCGAATTCTGAATTCAGAATTCCGAATTACAATCTTTCAAGTTCCTCGTCGGACAGTCTACCTTACTATCGCCGGGTTATGTCACGTGCCGAATAATAATTGCATCAGATGAACGTAATTCGTTCCCGGAATGATCTTTCCAAGTATTGTCCTCCCACCCCCGGTAAAGGCCGAAGTATCAAGGGGGATGCCTCTCAAGCAGCAATATCCGAGGTAGGCAAAAGAGGCAGCCTCCACATATTCGGGGATGATCCCAAGGGAGGCGGAGGAGACAACCTCTCTGTTATCAAGAAGAGAGGAAAGCTGTTCCATGAGGAGACTGTTGTGCG
>CAZPLX010000240.1:0-2950 GCA_964587345.1 uncultured bacterium | reverse complement strand
AATGATGATAAGCCCCGGCCCTTTTTCCCCGATAACTCTTCCAAGGCGAAAGACAACTCCTCTCTCGTATTCCTTCATGATCTTTATGGCAGCTGAGAGAAACAGAAGTAAAAAAATTATGAGAGTTGCAGGAAATAACATGGGCAACCTCCTGAAATGTTATTTATTTACTTTTCCCCGGTAGGGTGACCTTCTCCATGATTACTTTCACTCTTCGGCGACACCTTAAGGATAAATCCCTCCACCCCTGTCACCTTTACCTCATCTCCCCTCCGGACATAGGCATCAGAAAGGGCATCCCATATTTCCCCTGAGACGAGAACCTTTCCCTTCTCTCCGAAATCTCCCAGTGCCGTTCCAGGAGAACCGATAATCCCGTCGAAGCCGGTCCTGGGAGCTATCTTCTGTGCCTGCAGTGCAAGGTAGGCCACCAATCCAAAGAAAAGGGCTGAGAGCATAACCATCCCTATGATCGTGTACATGGATATAGCCAGGTATGCTTCCTTTGAATGGAAAAGCATTATTGAACCGAGGAAAAGAGAAACGATCCCCCCCACGGATAGCATACCGAAACTTTGGACCTTCACCTCCAGAATAAACAGGATTAATGCCAGGCCGATGAGGAGGAATCCAGCATAGTTTACGGGAAGAGTCTGAAGAGCATAAAATCCCAGGATTATGCAAATTCCACCGATTACTCCGGGAAAGATCGCTCCGGGGTGATAAAATTCAAAAAAGACACCATATATTCCGAGCATGAGAAGAATGTAGGCTACGTTCGGGTCTGAAAGGGTATTCAGAATTCTGTGTCGCCACCCCATGGGGATGGAGACTACTTCGATCCCCTTCGTGGCCACAGGATAGTCCACGCCGTTCTTCCTCACCACCATGCCGTCCATCTTTTCGAGCAGCTCTCCCATATCCCGTGCTACGAGATCTATCACATTTTCTTTGAACGCCTCCTTTTCAGTAAGGGAAACACTTTTTCTCACCGCGTCTTCCGCCCATAAAGCATTCCTTCCCTTCTTTTCAGCTATGGAGCGGGCATATGCTGCCGCGTCGTTCTCAATTTTTTGTGCCATGTGGGACCCGGCCTTGTCTTTTCCCACACTTACCGGATGGGCCGCTCCGATATTTGTCCCTGGAGCCATTACCGCTACGTCTGAGGCAAGGGTGATCAGGACACCTGCGGACGCGGCCCTCGCTCCCTGGGGAGAAACATATACGACCACGGGAAGAGGTGAGTTCATGATATTTTTAATAATTGCCCTCATGGAGGTATCAAGACCTCCTGGAGTATCGAGCTGTACAATGAGGACTGCCCCTCTTTCCTTTTCACTTTTCTCAAGAGCTCTCTCCAGGTAGTCAGACACTGCAGGGTTGATGGATGAGGCAATCCTTGCAACGTAGACCTTCCCCTGGGAAGAGGCAGAGATACCCTCCAGCCACTGTTTTGAAAAGATCAGTGAAGTAAGAATGAGGGCGGCAATCACTATTCTCTTAAGAGAGATCAATATACCCTCCCTTGCGCGATAGAAAGCTGAGACGGTGGAGGCAGAGACACATCGCTGATGTGACAGGTTCACAACCTATGGTTTCATGATACCATTTTTCCCCGATACCGAAGGGTTGGGAAAAGGAAAACCAATGCTTTTTAAAGGAATTTTTTAATCTTTTCCAAATCCTCGAATACTTCTGCTTCTTTCGCCCGGTTTCTGAGGATGTAGGCGGGGTGATAGGTAGGAATCAACGGTATCCCATTGTATTTTAATAAGGTTCCTCTGACCCTGGTGATCCTTTCCTTGCGGGAGAGGAGATAGTTCAGCGCGGGAGAACCGAGGGTCACGATAAGCGCGGGAGAGACGATTTCTATCTGCTCTTTGAGAAAGGGGAGGCATGTGGCTGCTTCTCCCGGAAGAGGTGTCCTGTTGTCAGGAGGCCTGCATTTCACAATGTTCGCAATGTATACCTCATCTCTTTTAAGCCCTAGCTTTTTGATCCACTCATTCAGCCTTTTGCCCGCCGCCCCCACAAAAGGTTCGCCCTGCGTGTCTTCATGATAGCCCGGGCCCTCGCCGATAAAGAAAAGGGAGGCGTCGTGATTCCCTGTTCCGAAGACAAGCTTCGTCCTCCCTGCATGGAGGGGGCAGCGCGTGCACTCTCCAATCCTCTCTCTCAGCCCTTCGAGGCCTCCTGTTCTCTGTGAAACCGGCAGGGCAACATGATGGATGCCGAGAAGATTCAGATATTCGTAGGTGGCCCTTCCCCTCTCGCACTTTTTCATCTAGATCTCCAGCCTTTTCCCAATCGACTTCAGTATCTCGAATGAAATCGTCTCCTTATCGTTCTTCGCGAGAGCATGGGATTCTCCTTCCCGGTAAAATATCGTTACCTGGTTGTAATCAGAAGAAAATCCGATGTCCTCCCTGGACACGTCATTCGCTACGATGGCGTCTATATTTTTCCGCTCCATCTTTTCCCCCGCGTTTTTCGCGAGTTCCTCTGTTTCCGCGGCAAATCCCACGAGGTAGGGTCGGGATTCCATCGAGCCAAGCTCCTCTAAAATGTCTATATTTTCATCAAGGTTGAGAACCCCGGAAAATCTTTCCTTCTTTATCTTTTCCTTCTCTACCTCCCTGACCTTGAAGTCGGCAACAGCAGCTGCCTTGATAACCAGATCAGTATCCTTCACCCTGGAAATTACAGCTTCCCGCATTTCCCCGGCAGTGCGCACTCGCACGGTGTTCACAAACCAGGGATCTCTCAAAGTTACTGGACCAGAGACAAGTGTCACATCTCCACCGAGCCTTCTCGCAGCCTTTGCGAGGGCAAATCCCATCTTTCCCGAAGACCTGTTCGTGATCTCCCTCACAGGATCGAGTGGGTCCGCCGTCGCGCCCGCTGTGATGAGAACTCTCTTCCGCGCAAGGAATGGGGGGGAGGGGAGTTT
>CAZPLX010000239.1:0-2959 GCA_964587345.1 uncultured bacterium | reverse complement strand
CCTCCCCGAGTGTGTTGCGCTCTACTATAGGGAGGGCAGACGTGTCGCGTCTCGATAATTCATGGAGAAGAAAGGGGTCAGGTCTACACTCTTGACACGCCTTTAACTATCGAGGCAAAAATGTCAAGAGTGTAGACCTGACCCCTGAGGGAAGGAAAAAATGGCTGAGAAGATCAAGGTAATACGGGAGACGAGGATCGTATACGATCCTCCGAAAGAGCTGGGGATGTACAACTACTCCCCCCGCTACAGGGTAGTGGTCACATCGGAAGAGCAGGAACCGGGACATGGCTGTGTCTTCTGTTCCACCTGCGTATTCGAGTGCACCCACAACCTTCACCACCCCGAGAGAGAGGAGGGTGTCTTCTGGATGGAGGAGATCGTCGTCGATGAGGAAGGGAACCGGGTAGAAGAGCCTGAATCAGGGGTTTTCTATGTAGATAAAGTCCTTCATATTTCGGAAGATGAGTGCTGTAACTGCAAGCGTTGCGTGAGGTATTGCCCTCAGTATTCGATCAAAGTATTCGACAACCCGGACTACACAGATATTGGAAATAAAGTGACCGACGCGGATGTGATCAACCAGAATCTGGCCCGCTCCCGGGGGGAGAAGCTCATCCACTCCGCCCACTTGGGACCCGTGCGAACGGGGATGAGGGACTACTGGTTTATCGACGCGGCGGAGATCCTGAGCCCCCAGAGGGATCACCGTTTCGAGTACGCGGGGCGCTTAAGAAGCGCCATCCTTGGAAAGCGGGAGGCCCGCTATGCCGTGAAAACCCCGATATTTGACTGCAACATGAGCTACGGCTCCAACGGCCATGAAACGGTCCTCGCCCGGTTGATCGCATCCATTAAGCTTGGGAGGCCCTTCTTCAGCGGAGAGGGCTACATCCACCCTGAAATGATGAGCGCCGCGAGCCACGTAATTCTGCAGTTCGGTTCGGCGGGTTTCGGCCCCTGGGTGGACCTGGATAAATTCGCCGGTTTTTCGATGAAGTATGGGCAGGATGCGAAAAAGGGCAAGGGGGGGCACCTTCCCCAGATGAAAAACGACCTGGAGATCGCCCTCATCCGCTGCGTCGAGGCGCTTCGGCCCCTGACCTCTCCAAACCCCCAGCATCTCCAGTACTCTATAGAAGAGCTTCCCATGAGGGTGGAGACCCTTCGGGCCCTCCTGGGAGACGGGAAACTCTTAGGCGCCGATGTCTACGGGACTGCGTGGAACTTTTCCGAAATCGTCGTTGCCCTCGCCCGTGCGGGATTCGACTACATGACCATAAAGGGAGGCGACGGATCGACGGGTGCGGCCCACATGACTGATTTGAGAAACAGGGGACTTAACATCGTCTACCTCGCCCACACAGCGGACATTGCCCTTCGGGAGGCGGGACTGAGAGACAGGGTCTCCGTAATCGCCGAAGGTGGGATAAAAGACGGCTTTGAAGCGATGCTCGTCCTCCTTTCGGGGGCTGACTTCGCAGGGGTAGGTATGGCCCAGCTGATCCCTGTGGGCTGCACTCTTTGCGAGAGGTGCCATACAGATCAGTGTGCGTGGGGAATCACCACGAGAAAGTACGGACACCGTGTGGACCCTGCCGTGGGAGGGGAGAGAATCGCCAAGATGAACATGGCGTGGCACAAGGAGATGGAAGGGCTGGCCGCGGGCCTCGGCATGTCCACTCATCAGGATGTTGTGGGGGCTAGGCGTTTCCGCTACCACGGCCCTGACCCCCTCCTCTACGACACTTTTGGAAGAAAGGAACTCTCAGGACAGGTTGAGAAAGCCCCCCTTTCCCGGGCCCAGTCTTACTACCTCGCTCCCCTCGCAAGGAAGAGGGAAGAGTTTGAAGGGTACATCGAAAAAGTCCTCGAAGAGATCCGCGGGGAAGAGCTCACTATCGACGTGGGTGTCACTAAGGGCTCTCTCTCCCTGAACCTCGCCATGAAAGAAGCCGCGTTACGGGGTGTAAAAAGGTTCACCCTTACGAATGTGTGCGGCCAGCGCTACATCGGCGTGGGAGTAAAAGCAGACGAGATCCACGTGGAAGGGCTTTCAGGAAATAACTCCTTCGCCTTTTCGAGGGGGGTCAAGGTTTTCACCCGGCCCGTGAGAGGAGAGAATACCTGCCTCCCGGGGGATGTCCAGGTGGGCGTGGGTAACACCTCCAATCCGAAAGAGATCAACATCGCGGGGCGGGCAAACGACTTATTCGCCTCATACGCCGTTTCGGGGAAATTCAGGGTAGCCAAGGGGGGAGGAGTCAGGAACCTTCTGCTTTTCAAGGCGGGCCTTCCCGATGAGTGGGAAAAGGAGGGTGCCGTTGATTATTCATCCTTGTCTGATAGCGAGATCATCGACGAGCTTTTGAAAAGATACCAGGGGCGCAAGGGGTTCATCGAGCAGCACGGATTTAAAAAATACATCGAAAGGTTCGGAAAAGACATGGAGAAGAGGGTACCCCCGGTGGGAGTTTTCGGCCTCTCTTATGACCGGGGGATTGGAGACTACTTCATGGAGTACGCCCAGGGAGGAATAGGAGTGGTCCTCAACCTTTTTGACCTGAAGCATCCCGTGGGATACTATCTCTGTTCAGGCCTTTCCGCGGGAGCGGCGTTTATCCGGGGGACGGTCCGGGAAGAACAGCTCGGAATAGGGGTGCGCTCAGTAAGTGAGATAACCCGGGAAGATGAGAGAGGGTTTCTCAAAGGTGAGATAGGGGATTTCATCGATACCTTCAAGAATTCGGGGATGGAAGATGCGTACATGAAAGGCTTGAGCGACTTTGGGGACCGCTTCGCGAAAGATCCCGAGGCCATCCTTGATGAATTCATCAAAATCGTCCCAGAAGACAGGGATTATGTCAAACTGCCTTAAACACAGTTCCTGATTCCTAGGGAAAGCGGGAACGGTCCCGATGGTAATTCGGAATTCCGAATTCTGAATTCAGAATAGAAC
>CAZPLX010000238.1:0-2961 GCA_964587345.1 uncultured bacterium | reverse complement strand
CCCGTCCACTTGCGGCAAAGCGCTGCCGGTAGGCAAGTCTGCCTGGACTGGCACTATCACCCCCCCCACGGGCGCGACGAAGGGCTGGGGGATGTACGGGAGCTGATCGCCCTCGCCGGATTCGAAGAGTGGAAAATCCACGACGAAGAGGATGTCCCAGGGTCGGTCTTCCACGCGTCCGAGCTGCCGCCCGAGATCCTCCCGAAGGCGCTCGGCCCCCTGGGGGCGTGGGGGCTCCTGTTCACCCCCTGGGGGATCATCCTGGGCCAGTTCATCTTGGCCCTGCCCATCGTCACCAACCTGGTCGTGGCGGCCATGGAGGCCCTGGACCCCAGGGTGGTGCCCACCTGCCGGGCCCTGGGGGCCGGGATCCTCTCCCGTTTCGGCACTCCGCCGGTTCCGCCGCAGGTTCTTCCGTAACCTTTTGCTCATCTGCCGGTCCACCTGCTTCTTTCTCTTCAGAAGTTTCCACATCGGCGACAGAATCACTTTCATCTTCCGTGTTGACCAGCGAGATAGTGGGTTCTTCCACTACCTCTTCTGCCTCCACGCTTGCACGGTGGGCTTCGTACTCGTCTTTTCCCTCGATAACCGCGTTTGCCACCCTGGTCAGGAAGAGCTTGATAGCCCTTATGGCATCATCATTGCCGGGGATAATCACGTCGATCAGGTCAGGGTCGCAGTTTGTGTCAACGATGGCAATCACGGGGATTTCAAGCTTCCTCGCCTCCATAACGGCAATTTCCTCTCTGGATGGATCAACGACAAAGATCGCGTCGGGAAGTTTTTTCATATCCTTCAATCCACCAAGCACTTTGAGGAGCTTTTGTTTCTTTTTCCTGAGCTTGAGAACTTCCTTCTTGGTAAGCTGGTCGAAAGATCCGTCATTCTCCATTTCTTTGAGACGTTCAATCATGTCGATGCTTCGCTTGACCGTCTGGAAGTTAGTCATCATACCTCCCAGCCAGCGCTGATTCACATAGGGCATACCGCATCTCTCCGCTTGCTCCTTGAGAGATTCCTGAGCCTGTTTCTTGGTTCCTACGAAGAGTACCTGTTTCCCCTGGGCGACGAGTTCCCTGACGTATTCGTACACATTGTTGAACATCCTTACGGTCTGCTGGAGATCGATGATGTAGATCCCGTTCCTCGCCGTAAAAATATAGGGTTTCATCTTCGGGTTCCACCGTTTTGTCTGATGCCCGAAATGCACTCCCGCTTCCAGGAGTTCTTTCATGGTAATTTTTGGCTTGAATTGCTGTGCCACAGCGCTACCCCCTTTCGGTTATTCCTCCGGCTCTTCATCCTCGGGATTGCCAGCTCATGAACGAAAGAGAGCCACCGGGCATCCCGGTCCGGGCCGTGAGTATTCTTACCCAAACTTAACAATTAAACCTTTTCGTCAGGAGAAAATCAAGGAGAAACTGCAATCACCCCTCTTTTTTCACTCTGAGATATCAGGTGGTGTGAGAACTGTTGAGTCTTATATAGTCGTAAGTAATATCAGAGGCATAGACAAAGTAGCGTCCTCTCCCCTTTCCCACAAGGAGAGAAATTTCAAAATAACTTTTTTTTGCTTCCCTTTTCGCCTTTTCAAGCTCTTTTTTCTCCACCTTCATCCCCGCTCCCACAATTCTTCTCCCCCCTATGAAGAGTTCCACCTTTTCCGATTCAAGGGGAGTTTGTGTCCTCCCCGCAGCCGCGATAATCCTTCCCCAATTCAGGTCTCCTCCAAAGAGAGATGTTTTCACAAGAAGAGAAGAGCCGACAGAGCGGGCGATTTCTTCCGCATTTTTCCGCGACCTGGCTCCTGTAACCTCTATCTTTACAACCCGAGATGCCCCCTCCCCGTCAGATACAATTTTGAGAGCAAGCCTTTGCATCACATAGAGAAGAGCAGCTTCAAAGGAGCCCAGATCTTCTCCCCTGAGAAAGGATGAAAGGGTGGCGCCGTTCGCGAAAATCGCAGCCGTATCATTTGTGCTCATATCTCCGTCAACGATAATCCTGTTGAAGGTTGCCTCTGCGCATCGGCGGAATATCCTTTCCAGAACCGGGGCAGAAAGAGAACAGTCGGTAAAAAAATATGCGAGCATCGTTCCCATCCGGGGAGCGATCATCCCTGCCCCCTTTGCGATACCGAGTATTGAAACTTTTTTCCCCTTTGCGGTAAATGTGGTTTCTTCGATCTTTTCGTAGGCATCCGTCGTCATGATCGCGCGGGCGGCACTTCCAAACCCCCCTGGCGAGAGTTTCTTTTCGAGAGATGGGATCTCTCTGAGAATCGCTTTGTGGGGAAGGGGAACCCCTATCACCCCGGTAGAAGATACAAGTATGGATCCCCGAGGAAGGCCCAGTGCCCTGTCAATCCGTGTCGCAATCCCGGCAGACCTTCTGACTCCCTCTTTTCCAGTGCAGGCGTTGGCGTTACCCGAATTCACCAAAACTCCACGGAGGGTTCGAAGATCTAATTCTTGTTTCGCCCATTGTATTGGGGCTGCCTGGACACGATTTCCTGTAAAGAGAACGCTCGACACAGCAGGGAGGTCAGAGACAAAGAGCGCAAGGTCCTCCTTTTCCTCTCCCTTGATCCCTGCTGAGGCGGCGCCCGCCCTGAATCCAGGAAGGGAGAAAGTCCTCGAAACTCCCATCAGTTTTTCCCACAGCACTTCTTATATTTTTTTCCGCTCCCGCAGGGGCACGGATCGTTCCTTCCCACTTTTTTCCCTTCCCGCTTCACAGTCTTCGCCACTCCCGCCTCTCCCCTGTTCATCACCATTCCCCTGGGGCCTGAAAGCGATATTCCGGACACATCTTCTTCTGTCTGAATCCTCACGTGGAAGAGCTTTTTCAAGGTCTGTTCCTTGATCCTCATGATGAGGTCTGCAAACATCTCGTACCCTTCTTTCTGGTACTCCTTGAGGGGGTCCAACTGCCCGTATCCCCGGAGGCCGATCCCCT
>CAZPLX010000237.1:0-2983 GCA_964587345.1 uncultured bacterium | reverse complement strand
TTGGTCATTCGGATTTGTTTAGGATTTCGTATTTCGTGCTTCGGATTTGATCTACAGGGAACTCTGAACTAGGTTTTAAGGGGGGCCATCAAGTCGACAGCCCCCCATTTAAGAGATGATTATTTCACTTCGAATCTGTCTTCCAGTTTTTCAAGCCTCTCCACGATGCCGCCATACTCGAGTTCGCTGTAGGGGAGCATCGCAGGGCCGAAGAATCCCTGGCGCCTGATATCTTCCGATTTTCTCGACACGTTGTTCCGCACGTAGTCCCAGAAGGGATGGTCGAAGGCGTCGGCAGGCTCTGTGAGAATCCCCTCGTTCACGCAGAAAGCAAGACAGCTGATCACAGGAGGGCCGTCAAAGAAAGAGATGGGGCTGTTCTTTTTAACCGGCATCAGAGGACCGTGGTGGGACCCCCTCATGAAACCTGCCACGTAGTGCCCTATCGCGTAAGGAGAGAGGACCTCGCCCGTTGCGGGGAAGTTCCCCTGAACCCTTACAAGCGCGATGGGGTCGTCCTTTCCCGTGTATTTCCCGGCGATGTTATGAAGCCTTGTTGTGCTGATCGCCGCGGCGATGTCTCCCGTTGCCCGGGAGTATATGCTCTCAACCACATAGCGCTCCTGGTCCCTCAAAAGAGCCGCGATGTCGTAGAGATCTTCAGGTGCGTTCAGAGTGATGACCTTGTCCCCTTCCGTGTAGGCCACGTCCATGATGTGGAACTCGAACCCCGTACCCATCTTCGGCGAAAGGATGAGTCCCGCGCAGTGCATGGGATCGGCGAAAGCAAGGTAGAAGGGCATATTGTACGCTCCAGGGTCGGTCTTATCCGCCGCGAATGCGACGAAAGGCTCGTTGGGCCTCTCTTCGAACTCGAGCTCCGCGACAGCCGGCCCCATTCCCTTCACATTTCCGGAAAAAGAATCTTTCAGGAGGTCCTGTCCCGCACCGTAAAGGCCCTGGCTCTTCGCAACAGCCGTTCCTTCCATGAAGGCGTCAAAGGCAAACTTGTGTATTTTCTCCGCACCCTCGCCCTCCGTGTGGGTCATGAGGATGGCGATGTCGTCGCCCGTGTGTCCCACATAGGAATCGATGAGTGTCCCCTTTCCTTCCGTGGTGACAACCTCTACCACCCTCTTTAACAGCGCTTCGCTCGGCTTTATATGCCCGCCGATCGACCCTATGTCCGCCTTGATAAACGATACTGTTACTTTCATTTAAACCTCCCTGAATCTTTGTTTTATAAACCAGTCAACAAATATTTCAACTCCCTTCTCTATGGGAGTTATGGGGCTGTACCCGATCTCACTTCGTGCCTTTGAAACGTCGGCGTATGTAATATCTACATCTCCCGGCTGTGACGGAAGAAGGTTTACCTTCGCCTTTTTCCCCGTTGCCCTCTCGATCATCTTTACAAGGTCGAGAAGCTTCGTAACCTGCGACTCTCCCAGGTTGTACACCCTGTACCCTCCCATATTTTCCATTGAGAGGATCACTCCATCGACGATGTCGCCAATGTATGTGTAGTCCCTGCTGCTCTCCCCCATGGCAAAAACAGGCAGCTCCTCTCCTTTCATGACCTTCTCTGTAAAGGAGTAGATGGCCATCTCCGGCCTCTGCCGCTCCCCGTACACTGTGAAGAACCTCAGGGCGGTAATGTCTATCCCGAAAAGATGGGAGTAGGTGTGGCATAAAAGCTCCCCGCACTTTTTTGTCGCCGCGTAAGGGCTCACCGGGTTATCCACCATGTCCTCTTCAGAAAAGGGGAGTTTCCGATTCCCCCCGTAGACGGATGAAGAGGATGCGAAGACGAGAGATTTCACCCCGGCCTCTTTCACTGCCTCGAGAATGTTCAACGTCCCCTCCACGTTCACGGAGACATATTTATTCGGATTCTGGATCGACGGCCTGACCCCCGCCATGGCCGCCAGGTGCACGACGCGATCCGGCTCCACCTCTTTAATGAGCCTTCTCATCTCGGGAGAGCGGATGTCAAGTTCATGAAAACTGAACTTTCCCTTCTCCGAGAGGATCTTTATGTTTTCATCCTTGAACTCTTTCGGATAGAAGGGATCGAAGCTGTCGACCCCGGTCACTTCATCGCCTCTTTCAAGCAGCCTGTCAGATAGGTGGCCACCGATAAAACCGGCGGCTCCCGTTACTATTACCTTCATAGGATTTGTCCAGGGCCTAAAAGGCTACGCTCCCCTGGAGTGTGTATGTAAAATATGAATCTTCCCCCGATGCTTCGAGGCTCGTGTAACTCACTCCGAAAGTAAAATTCGCATTCCCGTACTGGTAGCGGACCGAAGGAGTTAAGGAAATCATGTCCTTGTCCCTATTTTGCCCTCTGTTGATCGTGCCGTTCAGCTCGAGGAGGACTCCAAGCTCTGTGTGATTTGGAATGGGAAGAACAACTCCGATCCCGTACTCACCGAGGGAATCTCCCTGCTTTTCGTTATACACCAGGCTCACATCTCCCATGACCGCAAAGCCGTAATCCCTGTAAGGGCCGAGATCTATGAGGGCGGTAGAAGAGATGAAAATTTCGTAGCCGTAGGAGTCCTCTTCCGTCAGCATGTCATTTGCATCCGCCACGGCATATTTAAACACCGCTCCTCCTGCGATTGAGGGGTAGGATTTCCCCTCCTGCTGAAGAAAGGACCATTTAAGGGAACCCTTGATATCGCCGATTCCGGAGGTGGATACGCCGGCGTCCCGGGTCACGTAATTCAGGTTTACCGCCCCTTCCAGATTGAAGGGAAATCCGTAGGTAACTGTTACAGGAACCGTTATCTTATCTTCGCTCTGCCCCGCCGGGAGATCTCTGCTGAAATATTCAGGGGTAAGGCCGAGGATAAACCGCCCCGCCTCGATAGAGGTCCCGCCGCGGGTTTTCAGCAGTCCTGTGCTTCCCCTTTCCGTGACGCCATGGCTGAAAAGAGGGTTTGTGAGTTCAAAGGCGTGGGCAGGCGGGATGACA
>CAZPLX010000236.1:0-2985 GCA_964587345.1 uncultured bacterium | reverse complement strand
TTCCGGAATGCCACTACGGGTTGTTCATCCATTTCTATCACTTCGGGGGCATCAACGATCTCGATAGACAGGGAAGACGCATCATGGTTTCCCAGGCATCGCTCAATCTCCTCCCCCTTGCCTGTAAGGATCACAGGAATCCCATATTCACTCGATGCAAGGACGGCTCCCCGGACAATCTCAGCGGGTGCCTGGTCACCTCCCATAGCGTCCACCACTACTTTCATGCTCCCTCACCACCTATAAAGTACCACTATTCCGAGATGATCTGGACACCCCCATAGGACCCGCAGGAAGGACACACCCTGTGAGGCAGCTTCTTCTCCCCGCATTTAGGGCAGGTACTCACGGCAGGGGGAGAAGCCTTCTTATGAGTTCTCCGCTTGTCTCTCCTGGATTTCGATGTCTTTCTCTTTGGATGAGCCATTTTATTTCTCCTTGTTATCAAGCAATTTTCTCAGAATCTCCATTCTTGGATCGATGCTCCGGGGCTCGCAACCGCACGTTCCTTCGTTCAGGTCTCTTCCGCAATATTGACAGAGACCTTTGCACTCTTCCCTGCAGAGTTTACGCTGGGGGAAATTGAGGGAGATGTGCTCAAGGACCAACTCCTCCACAAATACCCCCTCTCCGTCAAAATAAGCCTGGACAAGTTCAAAAGATCCCTGGTTTCCTTCATCTCCACCCCTGGGGTGACCTCTCTTGAGGGTCTCCATGAAGGGAAGATGAAAATCCTCGTCCACTATCTTTCCACACCTGTCGCAGATGAAAGAAAGAGTTCCCTTAACCCTTCCATCCAGTAATACTATATCCCCCGATGGCGAAAGGATAATTGAAAAACTACCCACCCTGATCCCCGAAAAAGGGGTGATATCTTTTCCGGTAAAATCGAGGGGCACCTCGGTGGATTCTTCTCCTGGCACAGTAAAGCCGCCTGGAGGAATTTCTGCCAGATTCAGATACATTTTCCTATGATGCCAGAAAAAAAATTAAAAGGAAAATATAATCAAATCACCTACCCCTGTCAACCAGGATAGCCGGTAGGGAGATGCGTATTGTAATCGCCTGGGTATTAAATTACCATAATATAATGGTGTTAAAGGATATTTTTCCCCTTTCTCTCCCTTGACAGGAGCACGCCATGAAGAGAGAAGCATACGTGGCGGGGCACTTCTACCCCGCTTCCTCCAAAGCACTCAAGGAGGAACTATCCCGCATCTGCAAAGTAAATGGGGCAAAAGATGATTCCCTTGCAATCATTTCCCCCCACGCTGGCTACGCCTACTCGGGTAAAGTTGCTGGAGCAGTTTACTCCAGTGTGGAGATCAACGACACAGTGGTCATCCTCTGCCCCAACCACACGGGGATGGGAAAACGCTGTTCAATAATGGAGGAGGGATCATGGGTCACACCCCTTGGAGAGGTTCCCGTAAACTCTACACTATCCCGCATTTTACTCGACCGGGCACAGATCGGTAAACGCGACCTGTCCGCCCACGCTTTCGAACACTCTCTCGAGGTACAGCTACCCTTTATCTCTTTCTTGAAAGGAAGCTTCGACCTCGTCCCGGTGGCACTTAAAAAACTCTCTCTCCCTGAATGTCTTGCTCTGGGAGATGCTCTCTCATCGGCAATAATAAAATACGGGAAGAAAGTCACGGTAGTGGCGAGTACTGATATGACTCATTATGAGCCGGACGGGGTGGCAAGGGAGAGGGACAGGATGGCAATTGATAAAATTCTTTCCCTCGACCCCGAAGGCCTGTATGAGACCGTGGAAGAGAAGGGAATCTCAATGTGCGGTTATGTACCTACCACTGTGGCGATTCGCTCTGCAATAGAACTTGGTGCCACCAGCGGAAAACTGGTACAATACGCAACCTCGGGGGATGAAAGCGGAGATTACCAGCAGGTTGTGGGCTACGCCGGCATCTACCTGAAATAACTCCAACGGAGATTGAGTTATGGGAATAAGGACGAGGTTCGCCCCAAGCCCTACGGGGTATCTCCACATAGGGGGTGCGCGGACTGCCCTCTTCAACTGGCTGTACGCAAGAAATATGGGTGGGACCTTCCTCTTGCGAATCGAAGACACGGACTATGACCGCTCCACCACGGATTCCTCCCGGATGATTCTCGACGGTATGGAATGGCTTGGACTTGACTGGGATGAAGGCCCCTTTTTCCAATCCGAGCGTCTTTCCTTCTACCGGGAATGTGTGGAAAAACTCCTTGACGAAGGCAGGGCATACCGATGTTACTGCACTAAAGATGAACTCGCGAGGGAAAGGGAAAGAAGGCTCACTGGGGGTGAGAAGCCCCGGTACAACCGCCGGTGCCTAAATAATCCTCCGAAGGGACGAAAAGAGTATGTGATCCGTTTCCACAGCATTGATGAAGGGGAAACTGAGGAAAATGATCTTATCAAAGGAAAAGTATCCTTTCTAAATTCAGAACTCGATGACCTGATTCTGGTGCGGTCGGACGGCATTCCCACTTACAACCTCACAGTCGTGGTAGATGACGCCCTGATGGAAATCTCCCACGTTCTTCGAGGAGACGACCACCTCAACAACACTCCACGGCAGATACAGATCTACCAGGCCCTCGGATTTCCCGTTCCCGCATTCGGACACCTCCCCATGATCCTCGGCCCGGACAAGACCCGTCTCAGCAAACGCCACGGTGCAATGTCTGTGACAGCCTACAGAGAGATGGGATATCTTCCTGAAGGGGTAATCAATTACCTCGTGCGGTTGGGCTGGTCCCACGGCGACCAGGAGATCTTTTCCCGGGAAGAGCTCATCCGTTACTTTTCCCTGACACAAATAGGGAAATCGGCCGGCGTGTTCAACCCGGAAAAGATGCTCTGGGTTAACCAGCAACACATGAAAAGTACCCCTCCAGAGAGAATCGGGGAGTTGGCGCTCCCCTTTTTCAAGAATAAAGGGGTTTTGAAATTCATTTGTTAGTATTTGTTTGCTC
>CAZPLX010000235.1:0-3008 GCA_964587345.1 uncultured bacterium | reverse complement strand
GGTAATCACCTACCTCCTTGAACTGCTCCATACATTCCTGCCCTATCACCGTCTGGTGTAAGAGTACGTGGTTGAGAACTGACCCCAGTGCATATGAGGTGTCTTCTCTAGTCGCAGCGTCTTCCACGGCCTCGCTGATTGCAATCCCCAGGCTCCCCAGCGATTCAGGGTCATCCTTGAGTATTTTTTTCCCTGATTCCGTATCCATGCTTGGACTCGGAGTCACCGTTGCCCCCCATGTCTCCATAAGCACTCTTCGATACGGTTTCTGGTGATAACTGACCTTGACCATGTACACTTTTGCTTCGAGACCAAAAAAAGAGGCACCCAGAGAGAGGGCCGATCCCCACTGGCCCGCTCCTGTTTCCGTTGCGATTCGCTTTCTTCCTGCCTGCTTGTTGTAAAAAGCCTGAGGAATTGAAGTATTCGGTTTGTGGGAACCCGCCGGGCTGACACCCTCGTATTTGTAGTAGATCCTCGATCTCGTGTTGATCGCCTCTTCAAGTTTTCTCGCCCGGTACATGGGTGTGGGCCGCCAGAGAGAGTAGATATCGAGTACTTCCTCCGGGATTGGAATCCACCTCTCCTGCGAGACCTCCTGTTCAATGAGAGCCATGGGAAAAAGGGGTAAAAGATCGTCAGGAGTCACTGGTTCCATCTTTCCCGGATGAATCACAGGACCCGGGGGAGTCACCATGTCGGGCATGATGTTATACCACATCTTTGGAATTTGAGAGTCTTTCAGCACAATTTTACTCTTCATGATCCACTCCTTTATTATTTTCTCTCTATAAGGGTAGAGAGGGTTCTCCCGGGAGATTCTGATTTGACGAGTGTTTCGCCCACGAGAAAGGCGTCCGCACCCAACTCTTCGAGTTCCCCCATCTCTTTTCCCTCTTTGAGGCCGCTTTCAATTACTTTCGTCACCCCTTCGGGAACCAGTGGGAGAAGTTCCCGGGATATTGTGGTGTCAACTTTGAAACTCTCGAGATCCCTGTTGTTGATTCCGATGATCTCAGCGCCACATTGGAGAGCCTCAAAAAGTTCCTCTCGGTTTCTAATTTCAACGAGAGGCATGAGTCCTAACTCCTTCGAAAGAGAAATAAACGGTTTCAGCTTACCCTTTTCCAGGACTCTCACGATCAGGAGAATCAGATCCGCCCCCATGTAAAGAGTTTCATATACCTGCTCTTCTGAAATGATAAAATCTTTTCTGAGAACGGGAATATTCCCCGCAACCGCAACGACACCCATAAGGTCCTTTCGGGACCCCCCAAAATATTTCCTGTCTGTGAGTACCGAAATCGCTTTTGCCCCTCCCTCCACATATTTCCTCGCGAGGGAAGGAGGATCAACTGTTTCCCTCAAATATCCCTTTGAGGGCGACTTTCTCTTGATTTCCGCAATGATATTTCTTCTTTCTCCTTTTTTCAAACTGATCTTTTTCCTCTCCCGCGCTACCCTCTTCATTTCGAGAAGGGAAAGTTGTCCTTTAAGAGCCGCAACTTCACGCTTTTTCTGCTCTACAATTTTTTTAAGGAAAAGAGACACCGTTACCTCACCCTCCGAAATATTCCAGAAAAGCCGAAAGCTTTTTCATCCCTTCTCCCGATTGGACAGACCTTCTCGCGAGAGAGAGCCCTCTTTCAAGATTCTCCGCAAGGCCAGAACAGTAGATCGCAAAAGCTGAATTTACGAGCACCATATCCAGGGGGATACCCTCTTCTCCCGAAAGAACTCTTTTCATGATGCGCCCATTCTGTTCCGCGTCCCCCCCTTTGATCGCATCGGGATCGCCATAGGCAATCCCGAGTGAAGAAGGCTCAAAAGAGTATTTTTCTATTTCTCCACTCCCTATTTCCCATACAGTGGTAGGAGCTGAAATGGAGACTTCATCGAATCCGTCAGTCCCGTGGACGACTATTCCTTTTTTCACTCCTAGCAGATTCAACACCTTCGCGTACACATCCCCCAGTGCCTCACTGTACACTCCTACAATCTGCCTGTTGGCCCTGGCGGGATTTGAAAGGGGACCGAGAATATTGAACAGGGTTTTAATCCCAATTTCCTGTCTCGGTTTAATCGCATATTTCATTGCAAGATGAAATTTCGGGGCGAACATAAAGGTCACCCCCACTTCATTGAGACACCGTTCAACCACTTGCGGCTCCGTGTCTAGTCGGGCTCCAAGTTCCTCAAGCACGTCTGCCGACCCCGATTTACTTGTCACAGACCTGTTCCCATGTTTTGCCACCCATGCACCTGCTCCTGCAGCGACAAAGGCTACCGTCGTGGACACGTTGAAACTCCCCGAGCGATCTCCTCCAGTCCCGCATGTATCCAGAATATCTTCACTTCGGGGATTAATCGGGAGTGCTTTCTCCCTCATGATTCTTACGGCGGAAGCGATTTCTACAGGAGTTTCCCCCTTCACTGCAAGGGCCGTGAGAAAAGCACCTATCTGGGAACTGGTCGCTTCTCCAGACATGATCATGTTCATCGAATCAGCCATCTCATCCCTGTCCAGGGATTTCCCGTCAACAAGGAGGGATATGGGCTCCCTCAAACTCACAAAACATCTTTGTACAGATTTTTTCCCATGAACGATGGAGAGAAAGTTCTCTATGATCCTGGGGCCAAAATCCGTCATCACCGATTCAGGGTGGAACTGCACTCCAAATAGAAGTTTCTCCCGGTGACGGATCCCCATTACCTCATCATCTCCCGTCCACGCGCATATTTCAAATATATCAGGTATTGTTTCCTTCTTCACAGCCAGTGAATGGTATCGAGTCGCTTTGAAAGGATTTTCCACTGCCGAAAAAAGTCCCGTGCCATTATGGTACACGGGAGAACATTTTCCATGCATGATCGCTTTGGCGGTCCCTACGGTTGCTCCGTGTGCGTAAGCGATACATTGATGACCGAGACACACTCCAAGAATCGGGTGGGTGTTCTCGAAGCGGCGAATCTGATCTACGCTAATCACCGCGCTCTCCTGAAATTGA
>CAZPLX010000234.1:0-3021 GCA_964587345.1 uncultured bacterium | reverse complement strand
GCCTTCTCCTCCCCCTGCGGGCATCCTCCCCTTCACCACCTCACGGGGAAGCTGCTCGGGGGCTATTTCGGAGGAGCTTTCGAGAACCACGATCCTCTCCATCACGTTTTTCAGCTCACGTACATTCCCAGGCCACTCGTAGGCGTAGAGAAGTTTCTCCGCTTCAGGAGTCATAACAGGCACGCTCTTTTTCCCGTACCGTCCGGCGAAAAGCTGGAGAAAATGCTTCGAAAGGGGAAGGATGTCGTCGCGCCTCTCCCTCAGGGGATAGACATGGAGTGAGAAAGTATTGAGACGGTAGAAGAGGTCCATGCGAAAAACCCCCTCCTCAACCTCTTCCGCCAGATCCCTGTTCGTCGTGGCCACTACGGTGACCTTCACGGGGATATCCTCCTTGCCCCCCACACGCCTCACCTTCCGATCTTCAAGTACCCGGAGGAGCTTGCTCTGAAGATCATGTTTCATCTCCCCTATTTCATCCAGAAGGATCGTCCCCCCTTCGGCCAGTTCGAAGAGACCCTTTTTATCCGTATGGGCATCGGTAAACGCGCCTTTTCCATGCCCGAAGAGTTCGCTCTCGATGAGATTATCGGGGATGGCGGCGCAGTTCACGGCGATGAATGGCGCCCGGCTTTTCTCCGGGGGTCCGAACATGGCGGAATGGAGGTAACGGGCCAGAAGCTCTTTCCCGGTTCCGCTCTCCCCTGTGATAAGGACAGTGTCGACTCCCGCCCCGGCCAGCTTCTCGATCTTCTCCCTCAGGTCCCCAATCTCCTTCGACTCCCCGATAATTTCCTTCCCGAAGAGGTCAGAGCTCAGGCGCCTTAAATAGTCAACCTCGTCCTTCAACCGCTCCTTCTCCAGGATATTTTTAAGGACGATCTTGACCTCGTCCATTTCGAAGGGCTTGGTCAGATAGTCAACCGCCCCGAGCTTCATCGCCTTTATGGCGCTCTCCGCCGTATCGTCGGCAGTGACCATCACCACCTGTGAGGTAATCCCCTTCTCCTTTATCTCCTGAAGGAGCTCTATTCCACTCATTCCCGGAAGGTTGATATCGAGAAGGATCACGTCAGGGTACAGGGAAGAAATCTGGCCGATGATGCCCTTAGGGGAGTGTTTCGCCGTAACTTCGTATCCCACCTTCTTCAGGGCACGGGAGAGCATGGAGGTGATGAGTTCATCGTCGTCAACGAGTAATATTTTTCCTTTTTTCGTCAACTCTCCTCCTCTCCTTCCCTCTTCAGGGGAAGGATGATCCTGAATGTGGCTCCCCCACTTTCGTTGTTAAAAGCTTCGATCTCCCCGCCGTGGCCTTCCACCAGCTGTTTGGTGATGGCAAGCCCCAAGCCCGTTCCCTTCGATTTCGTGGTGAAGAAAGGTTTGAAGATCCTTTCCCCCTGGCCCACATCAAAACCCTTCCCCGAATCTGAGACATCGATAACTATTCGGTCCTCTTCCCCCTCATAAGAGGTCTTTACGGTGAGAGTGCCCTTCCCTTCGATGGCATCTATCGCATTCATCATGAGGTTGATGAGAACCTGCTGGATCTGCCCCGTGTCCGCATCAATGGGAGGGACATTCTCGTCGAGTTCCTTCACGAGGGAGATCTCTCCCTCTTCCTCTTCCTCTTCCTTACTGGAGCGTTTCTTGAGCATAAAATTAAGAGTCGCCGAAGTATTCTCGATTACCCTGTTTACATCCATCGCCTCAAAGGTGGGTTTGGGGGGGCGGGCAAAGTTAAGGAGGCTCTTCATGAGTTTCTCTATTCTCTTGATCTCTCCTATTATTTTTGAGAGGACCGAGCGGTCTTCTTCGGAAAGTTCGAGCTCGTCTGCTAACACCTCGATTGAAAGCTTGATCCCCGCGAGGGGGTTTTTTATCTCGTGGGCCAGCCCCGCGGCCATCTCCCCGATAAAGGCCATCTGCTCCGCCCGCTGCATCTTCTCCATCTGCTCTTTCAGAGAATCCGCCATCTCGTTGAAAGCCCCCGCGAGCTCCCCGAACTCATCCGAGAGCTTCTCCACCCTGTAGTCGAGGTTTCCTTTCTTCAGTCTTCGCGTCGCTTCGAGGAGCTTGGAAAGGGGACCCGTAAAACTTGCGATGAAAATGACCGCGAAAAGAACGGCAACGATGGGCCCCGACAGGATGAAAATGGTGAGCATGCTCTTCATGTGAGCGATCTTCTCAAGGGAGATCTTCGTCTTCTCCTGGAGCCGTGCGGAGGTAAGAGCGATCATTTTTTGAATTTCCGCGAGGAGATGCTCCCCCTTCTCGTAGGCCTTGTCCCTCTCCCACTGAAGCTTTATTCCCGCAGATTTTCGGGAAAACACTACTTTCAGCGAATCCTTGTAGACGATCGTGTCATTCCTGAAATCGGTGAGCCTGGCCATCATCTTCTCATTGTGGTGGCAGTTAAAGCAGGTGCTCACCACCCCTATGAGGGCATCAACATGAGAGAAGACAGTGCTCTTTTTCCTGGCGAAGGGAGTATCTTTGAGAGAGAGGTCAGACTGGACCCTTTTTATCTGGATGAGGAGGTGTTCCCTCAATATCTCCACCTGGTGGAGCTTGATGATATTGTCGAGGGTGGAAACCGTCCGGTCGATGGAGCGGACTATATGGACACCTCCAAGGATCGACGCGAGGATGAATATTGCTATTCCAATGATGATCTTCTTTTTCATTCAGAGATAAATCTGATTCCCATAAAGAGCAACGGCATAGCCCACCTGGGAATTTTCCTCCCCTTACTTATGGTCAACCACGACATTATACATGGAATTGGTGATATGACCAACAATCATTTAACCACAATAGAAACAGTTGCCAGTTCAGAGATCAGTGTTCAGAGACTTTCTCGAAACTCTAAACCCGAAACGCGAAACAACAATCTGGTAAGTATATGTTTTTCCTTTAAACTTTAAACATTGAACTTTGAACAACCATGCCTTTTCAGTTCCCTTGTTCTATTCTGAATTCAGAATTCGGAATTCCGAATTACCATCGGGACAGTTCCCG
>CAZPLX010000233.1:0-3059 GCA_964587345.1 uncultured bacterium | reverse complement strand
CGGGTGTCTCACAAATGTAGGGAAATCTATCCTCTTTTCATACCATTATATTTGCCGCCGGGACATCCGGTGTGGATCAGAAGACAGATGATCCTCCTCCACAATGGATAAGATTATTTGCTCCGAAGACAACTAGACTAAAGGAGAGGGGGTACCCGACATTCCCTCCTCAGATCATCTCCCTCCTGGGTTTTTCTTGGAAGCTCAACTTCCCGTTGCTTCTTCTCCCTCTTCTTTTTTCCTATCCTCTGAAAGTGTCTCCTCTTCCTGCTCTGCCTCCAAAGTTTCACGAGTCTCCTCTTCTTCCGAGGGTTCCTGGGACTCACGAGTCAACTCGTCCGCATGTACCCTCGCCTCAACCGCTTCCAGGGCAGCGAGTTCCGCCTCGGCGATCGCCACCATCGCATACCCTATCATCTTCTCGGCGTAGGCTTCTGCCTTCTCCGCCTTTGCCAGCGCCTTTTCGGCACTCCACTTTTCCTGCTTCGAAGTGAGTGTACTCTTCACCTCAGAGAATTTTGCCTCAATCTTGTCTTTGGTCTCTGCTACTTTGGCATAAAACGATGCCTTAGTTTTCTCAGCCGATTCTTTCTGGGTGTGAAGCCTCTCCCTTGCTCCCTCAATCTTTTTCCCAATTTCTTCTTTCGTCTTCCTCGAAGATTCTTCGATGTTCGTTTTTGTCTGATCCACCTGTTTATGCGCAGATGCAACCTTTTCTTTCAAACTCTCTTTGAGTTCCTGAATCTTTTCTTTCATCATCTTTCCCTCCTTTCCCTCTTAAGCCTCTTGGTTCACTTATATCGTTCCCAACTCCTTTTTCTATTTAGATACATCCTCCACTTTATAAGTTCCCACAAGGAAGAGGGAATCTTCTTCACATTCCGGGAGCACAGGTGAAACCATGAAAGACACTCCCTCATCCCATTTTAAAAGAATAATGAGATTATATAATAATTACTACGTTTATTGAGTAAGAGGGGTGACTTATGAGAAAGGGTCTTTTTGTTCTCGCAGCACTGTCGGTAATCGTTGTGGGAGTCGTCGTTTACGTGGCTTCCAATCTCGATTCCCTCGTAAAAGAATCGATTGAAAAGTATGGTTCCGAGGCCATAGGCACATCGGTAAAGGTTTCTTCCGTACACATTACCCTGAAGGAGGGGGTAGGAACCTTGAAGGGGCTCACTGTGGCCAACCCGAAAAGTTTTTCCACTCCCACCGCCTTCGCTCTAAAGGACATCACCATCGATCTTGACACATCTACAGTCACGAAGAATCCCGTCATTATCGAGAGGATCCACGTATCCGCTCCCCACATGGTGTATGAGATCAACAAATCGGGAAAATCGAACATCGACGCCATCAAGAGGAACCTTGGGGGAACTGGCGATAAGGGAGAGCCCTCTGCGACGGAGAAGGGAAACAGTGAAAAGAAATTTATCATAAAAGATCTCATCATCGAAAAGGGGAAGGTAGATGTCCTTGTTGCGGCCCTTCAAGGAAAACCAACCACCACCTCGGTTCCTACGATTCATCTCAGAAATGTGGGTGGAAAAGGAGGATCTACCCCTTCTGAGCTCGCCCTTCAGATCATACGCCCCTTGTCTGACAGGGTTTCCAAAGCTGCTCTGAACACGGGAATTTCGAAGTATCTGGGAAAGAATGCGGAAGATGTGCAGAAGATGCTCAAGGGAGGGATCCCAAAGAATATGCCGAAAAAATTACCGAAGGACGCCGGAGGGGCCTTCAAGAAACTTCTTGGGAAATAGCCATAACTGCGAGTTTAGAGTTCAGTATTCAGTATTCAGAGGAAAACCATCACTCTAAACGCAAAACAAGAAACAACAATCGGGCAACTTTTTGTTTATGGTTTACGTAAGACTTTTGACCTCGGACGTAGGACAACCATCCCACAATGAACAGTTCCCAGTTTTCATAGGACGTCCGGCGCATTAACTTCCCGGTTTCCCCTTCCCCGTTCCTATTCTTCGTTTCTTATGAAATAATGGGCGAAAAAATGGGAGAGGATGATGGGTTTTCACGAAAAGAGAATCCTTGGAAGCACGGGGCTCAAAGCAGGGAGGCTCGGCATCTCATCGAGCTTCGGCGGGCCTGCCGCTGCTTTTGAGGAGGCTTTCGACCACGGCTGTAACTACTTCACCTGGGGAACCTTCATCAAGGGACGGTCGAAAGAAATGGCAAAGGCGATCCGGAATATTTCGAAAAGAGGAAAGCGGGATGATCTCATCCTTTCATCTTTCACTTACGCTCACGAACCTCTTCTCACAGAGTTCTTTCTTCTCAAAGGCCTCAAGTCCCTGGGGTTGGATTACGTGGACGTACTCCTCCTCGGATACTTCTCCAGGCGCCCCTCAAAGAGGATTTTGGAAGGAGCCCTCCGCCTGAAAGAAAAGGGGTTTGTGAGATTTATCGGAGTGTCGGGCCACAAAAGGGCTGCTTTTCCCGATTTTGCCAGGGAAGGTCTCTTTGACGTTTTTCACCTCCGCTACAACGCCGCTCACAGGGGAGCTGAAACTGACGTATTCCCCCACCTGTCGGGGAATGGGGGGCCGGGTATCGTCACTTTCACGGCCACGCGGTGGGGGAACCTTCTCAACCCGAAAAAGATGCCTCCTGGCGAAGAGCCTCTTTCACCCAGGGATTGTTACCGTTTTGTTCTCTCCCATCCCGACGTGGATATCTGCATGATGGGAGCCAAGAACATGGATGAAATGAGGCAAAACCTGGAAGTCCTTGAGTATCCTCCCATTACAGAGGAAGAACGCTCCCGCATCTGCCGCATAGGAGATCATGTCCATAAATAAACCAGTTCCCAGATCCCGGGTCTCAGTTCCCCGTCGGACTTCGGACGTAGGACGTCGGACCTGTTTTAATTGTTTTGTCGGACTTCGGACGTAGGACGTCGGACCTGTTTTAATTGTTTCGTCGGACTTCGGACGTAGGACGTCGGACCTCTTAATTCATCGCTTTTTTCGTATTTTTTTAACAACTATAGCGAATTCGGGCATACATGTTCGAGTCGTCTTGACACTGGCCGAAAA
>CAZPLX010000232.1:0-3076 GCA_964587345.1 uncultured bacterium | reverse complement strand
AGCTCTGACTCGAGAAGGTTCTCGTGAAGGGCCGCACAGTTCACCTTGACTATTCGGTTGTCCTTCCTTGGACTGTTCATATGGATAAAGGTGGCAATTCTCTCTTTACCGGTTCCTGTTTCACCCGATATGAGGACCGTCGCCTTTGCAGGGGCTACCTTCCTTGCAATCCTCATTACCTTCTTCATGCCCGGACTTGTGGATACGATTGAATCATCATCCCCTTTCTTGACCAGAAGGTTGCGGAAGTAGGTTGCCTCGTCTCTGAATTTTTTCACAGAAAGAGCGTTCATGACCCGTTGAAGAAGTTCGTACATCTCGAAGGGTTTCTGAATGTAGTCGAAAGCCCCATAACGAAGCGCCTGGATTGCCGTGTCAGGGGTTGCATACGCGGTGATTACGATAACCTCGACTTCGCTGTTGATCTCCTTTGCTTTTTTGAGAACTTCCACTCCAGATATGTCGCCAAGTTTGAGGTCTGTAATGACAAGGTCGTAGGGAGTGGTGGACAAGAGATCCAGAGCGAGAAGCCCGGAGGGGCATTCGAAGAGTTCGTGCCCTTCATCCTCCAGGCATAGTTTGATCCCTGCCCGAAGAGATTCGTTATCCTCAACAACGAGAATTCTACCTCTGAATGCTTCGCTCTCTTTCTTCATCTCCCATCCAATGGAATTTTTATCCTGAATTCTGTTCCCTTCCCCTCCCGGCTCGCCATATCTATGATGCCATCATGTGAATGGATGATTTTTTGCGACAGGGGGAGTCCAATACCTGTGCCCTTTTTCTTTGTGGTGAAAAAAGGGGTGAATATTTTCTCTTTTATCTCATCTTGTATCCCCGATCCAAAATCTCTGATGGTTATGTTGATATATTCCCTTAAATATTCATTGCCCAGTTTTGTCTTCAAATCTTCAGGGACAGAGAGGCGAAGGATGTGAGAAAACTCCTCAGTTGTTCCCGCGGATATGATCACCTTTCCCTCCCCTCCTTCGTAAGAATCAGCAGCGTTTTGAAGAATATTCCCCATAGCCTGAACGAAGAGTTTCCTGTCCACGGAGATTGACGTGACCTTTTGCTCTTCAGAAAATACAACTTTAAAGTCCACCTGTGGGTATACGGTTTTCACCGAACCTACGATCTCTTCAAAGAGTTCGGAGATGGGGACTGCTTTTTTGATCATCTCTTCGTGCTTCACAAAAGCGAGGCTCTGGCTCACTATATCATCCATCTTCTGTATATCTTTTATCATCGACTCAGTTAAGGAATGGAGGCTTCCCGCCCTGTCTCTCTTTCGAATAATCTCGGTTCCAAGTTTCACGCTTGCGAGAGGATTCCGTATCTCGTGGGCTATCCCCGCGGCCATCTGTCCCAGGAGAACGAGCCTGCTCTTCAACCCTTCTGCCTGTGAAAATTTTTCGATCCGGGAAAGATCCTTGAAGAAGGCAACTATCGCGACCCTTTCATTTTTTTTCCTTATGTCAGAGAGGGTGATACCGATAACCATTCGGTCCTCCCTCCCTTTCCATTCGAGTTCGACCTCAATCCTCGAGGGGAGATATTGGCTCTCGAAAGATGTGAGGAGAATCTTGAAAAAAGAATTTCTCGGTGACACACGATTTATGTCAGGAGAAATAGAGAGTATCCTCCTGCCTATGTCGTTTATATAGAGAATATTCCCTTCGCGGTCGATTACTACAACGCCGGCACGGAAGCTGTCGAGGATTTCTTTGTGTTTGATCGATAATTTCATATTATTCATACAATATTGTTATTTTTATATACCAATTCTCAATGAAATGCAAAATGAAGAGAAGGGGGATAATCATTTAAAAGAAAATTCAATCTTCCTTGAAATCAAAAAGCCCCATCGCTTTTAGATAGGGGCTTTTTTTTCGGAGAAACTAAAAGGGATTTAACGAATCGAAATTCAATCGTAAAAATGTTTAAGAAATTATCACCATAATATGGTGAAATATTTTCTTTAAATATGGATTTATTTTCATACGAAAGAGGATAATCGAGATCTCTCTTTTTTTTATAATCTTAATATTATTTGGAATATTAAAGGGATAGTGCTCTGTCAATTAACGAATCAGGTTCAGGCATGAAATTTGTTTGTTATTATATTTTTTCTAAGGGATTTTTTTGCGGTTAAATTATGAAGATATTCCGGATCATACTCTTCACAGGAATCATCTTTCTTGTGGCCATGCCTGCGAGTTTCGCTCTTCTTTCCTACAAGAAAGGAATTCTAAACCCTGAAAACATTATCATAGTAGGCGTGGTACTTATCCTCTTCGGCCTCTGGGGGATGAGCAAATTCAAACAACTCTGACTTCAGCAACTTATTTTGACGAGTCTACTATTTCCCTTGCCTTTTCGGCACCTCTGAAATCCTTTGATAATGATAATGCGGTTTTAAGTTCTTCTATACCTTGTTTCTTCTTTCCTCTCTTTAAAAGCACCATCCCGTAATGGAAACGGACAGAAGGGTTCTTCTTCAAATTTGCTGATGCTTCCTCCAGCAATGGGAGAGCCCTCCCATAGTGTTCCTTTCGAAAATATACCCATCCGAGTGTATCAGCTACTGTGGGATTTTTCGGAGCATTCCTCCGCGCCTTCTGTGCGAATGTCAAAGCTTCGTCAAGATTGCCCTCGTGATCAGCAAGATTTGCCGCAAGATTGTTCAACGCGAGAATATTTTCAGGTTCCAGTTCTATTACAACCTTATACCAATTATTCGCCTCCTTTATCTTCCCTTCACTTTGAAGAACGAGGGCAAGCATCATCTGAAGCTTCCCATTCTTTTCAGTACCTTTTATTGATTGACGTAACTCGGTTTCTCCCTCTACCAATCGTCCCTGTTTCATGTAAAGAACCCCGAGATCATATCTCGGCTCACTCCACCTCGGTTTAATATTAATTACCCTCTTGAGCGATTTTTCCCCCTCTTTCAACCGCCCCATGGAGATGAGATAGGTGCCCTTCAACTGGAGAAGAAGAGGATTTTCCGGATCTTTTTTCACAAAATCTTCAAGTTTTTCAAAGGCCTCTTTCCCCTTACCGATTTCTTTCA
>CAZPLX010000231.1:0-3080 GCA_964587345.1 uncultured bacterium | reverse complement strand
ATCTCCGCCTCAGTGATTTCTTTCTGAATGTTCAACTCCTGCGCATGACGGATCAGCGCCACCATGATCTCCGGCCGCCCCCTGATCCCCTTCTTCGCCACATTGAGCGCTGCCTCGATAATCGCACGAGCCTGCATCTCTGTGATCTCAGGATAGGCGATCCCCACACGAGAGACGCGACGGCCGAGCATTGGATTAAACTCATGAAGTTCTTCGACCCTTTCGAGAAGCTTTTTCTTCTCTTCGAGAAGGCTTCTATCTGCGTGCAAGAGCTCGAGTTTCGTCACTTCAACGAGGAGGTCCTCCCTGCTGGGGAGAAACTCGTGAAGAGGGGGATCGAGAAGACGAATAGTTACAGGGTATCCCTTCATTACCCGGAAGAGCCCTTTGAAATCCTCCTTCTGCATGGGCAGAAGTTTTTTAAGAAACTTCTGTCGTTCCTTCTTCGTATCTGCAAGAATCATTTTCTGCATGATGGGAATCCTGTCTTCAGCGAAAAACATGTGCTCAGTCCGGCAGAGGCCTATTCCTTCTGCACCAAACTTTTTCGCAACTTCTGCGTCACGAGGCACATCTGCATTCGCCCGCACCCCTATCTTTCTGAATTCATCTGTCCACTTCATGAAGGTTCCAAAATCTCCCGAAAGAGATGGAGAGATAAGAGGCACCTCACCAAGGATCACCTCTCCGGTACTCCCGTTCAGAGTGATAAAGTCACCTTCCTTGATCGTCTTTCCCAACACACTGAAGCGGTTTGTCAACTCGTCAATGTCTATGGATCCACACCCGGCGATGCATGTCTTCCCCATCTGTCTGGCCACAACCGCGGCGTGGGACGTCATTCCCCCCCTCGCAGTGAGGATCCCTCTCGATGCGTCCATGCCATGGATGTCATCGGGACTGGTCTCTTTTCTCACGAGAACTACGGGACTCCCGTCCTTGCTCACCTCCACGGCACGATCAGCCGAGAATACTACCATACCCGTAGCTGCTCCTGGAGAAGCGGGAAGCCCCCGTGCGATCACGTCATATCTCGCGGAAGGGTCAATAATGGGATGGAGAAGCTGGTCGATCTGCCGGGGATCAATCCGCATCACCGCAGTTTCCTTTGAAATCAGCTTTTCCCTCACCATATCCACCGCGATCTTCAACGCGGACTGGGCGGTCCGTTTTCCCGTCCTTGTTTGAAGCATATAGAGCTTACCCGACTCGACGGTAAATTCGAAATCTTGTACGTCTTTGTAATGTTTTTCCAGCCTCGACGTGGTAGTCACAAGTTCCTTGTAGACGCCACGCATCTTCTTTTTCAGCTCCTTGATCATCTGCGGTGTCCTGATCCCTGCGACAACATCCTCCCCCTGAGCATTTATAAGGTATTCCCCGTAGAACTCCTTCACTCCTGTCGCAGGATTCCGTGTAAAACCAACGCCAGTGGCTGAATCGTCCCCCATGTTCCCGAAAACCATTAACTGTACGTTTACGGCCGTTCCCAGGTCATCCGGTATATTATTCGCCTTTCTGTAATACTTTGCCCGGGGGTTGTGCCACGATTTAAAGACTGCCTCAATCGCCATGGTAAGCTGAGTATCCGGCTTCTGAGGGAAGGGCTTCTTTGTCTTTTTCTTCACAATCTGTTTGTATTTCTCCACGAGCGCCTTCATATCCTTCACGTCCAGATCCGTATCCTGTAGAACCCCTTTCTTATCTTTCATCTTGTCAAGAACATTTTCAAATGACTCCTTGGGGATGCCAAGGACAACATCTGAGAACATCATGATGAAACGGCGATAGGAATCGTAGGCAAAACGATCATTAGAGGTAAGTTCTCCAAGCCCTTTTACCGTGCGATCGTTCAGTCCAAGATTCAGGACAGTGTCCATCATACCGGGCATTGAAACCGCAGCTCCCGACCGAACAGACACGAGAAGGGGCTTTGCGGGATCTCCGAGTTTTTTCTTAGCCATCTTCTCGAGCTTCACAAGGTTCTTCTTCACTTCTTCCTTCACTCCCCCCGGGATACGACTCCTGTTTTTGTAGAAAAGGTTGCACACCTCTGCGGTAATGGTAAAACCGGGAGGTACTGGCACCTTGAGATTCGTCATTTCAGCGATATTTGCCCCTTTTCCACCGAGAAGTCCCTTCATCCCTGCATTTCCTTCCGCTTTTCCCCCTCCGAAATAATAGACATGCTTTTTTGCCATGTTCAGTTTCCTCCCGAAAAATAGTTATCTCATTTCCCAGATTTTGAGAAATCGGCGATCCAGTTGAAAAGAGCTGTCAAACGTGACAATAGTGCAAGCCTGTTACGTTTCAACTCGTTGTTCTTATCCATGACGAGGACTTTTTCGAAGAAAAGGTCAATTGCTTCCCGAAGAGATGCGAGCCTCTCGAGCGCCTTATAGTAGGCCCTCTCTTTCGCTACCTCTTGGATGTAGCCCTCTGCATCCTCTATCTTTCCATAGAGTGCACCCTCCTCTTCATGAGCGAAAAGTTCCGTGGACACAACAAGATCCCCAGGGGCTCCCCGGATAATATTCTGGGCACGCTTAAACCCCGTTATGAGTGAATCATATGCTTCGCTACTCTTGAAACGAGAAAGGGCCGCAACTCTTGCCTTTACATCGAGAATATTCTCGTACCCCGCATTGAGAACCGCCTCCACGACCTCCTGGTCTGCACCTTCCGAAAGGAGAATACCGTTCAGTCTCCCCCGGAAATATTCACTTACACCTATGACCACCTCATTTTCATCTCTCTTTAAAGATTTCCCAAGTTGTCTCACAGCATCTCTGATGAGTTCCCCCAGGGATAGGTCTATCTCTTTTTCGATAATGATGTGGAGAACCCCGATTGCCTGTCTCCGCAATGCATAAGGGTCCTGGGTTCCTGTCGGGATGAGCCCCACGCCGAAGCAGCCGCAGATTGTATCCACTTTGTCCGCAATGGACACTGCCACTCCTGTCTCGGTTTCAGGAAGGATGTCCCCGGACCCCCGGGGGGGTAGGGCTCAAAAAACGCCGTCCGCCACTTCCGCACCTTGCCGCTGTTTTGCGCGTACACCAGTCCCACGAGCCGGGCTG
>CAZPLX010000230.1:0-3084 GCA_964587345.1 uncultured bacterium | reverse complement strand
CCTTCTCGGGCACCAGATACCCTCCTCATCGCCGAAGCTTTCTGGTTGATGGAGTGTTACTTCGTGATAACCCTTGGGATGCATCGCGTCTACAACTCCGCATTCATGAACATGCTCAAGAGAGAGGAAAACGCAAACTTCCGTCAGACCCTGAAAAATATCCTCGCCTTCGATCCCCGGATCCTTCAGAGATTCGTGAACTTCATGAACAATCCCGATGAAGATACCGCAGTGTCTCAGTTCGGGAAGGGAGACAAATATTTTGGCGTTGCCGTGATGCTCGTTACCATGCCGGGCCTCCCCATGTTCGGCCACGGGCAGGTGGAAGGACTAGGGGAAAAATATGGGATGGAATACTGGCATGCGTATCTCGATGAAGAACCCGACCCTGGGTTTATCGCTGCCCATGAAACGATGATTTTCCCCCTCCTGAAAAAGCGGTGGCTCTTCAGCGGAGCATCGAACTTTGTTCTCTACGATTTCTTTTCTGGAGACAGGGTGAATGAAGACGTCTTCGCCTATTCGAACATGGCCGGGGGTGAGAAGGCTCTCGTCATCTACAACAATCGCTTCAGCGAGGCGAAGGGGTGGATCAGGACTTCCACAGGCATGATCGGGAGAGATGAGGAGGGGAAGATAAGTTTCATGGAGAAAACCCTGGCTGAGGGGCTTCATATCAGAGGGGATGACTCCCTTTTTACCACCTTCCGTGACCATGGGACTGGTCTCGAATATATTAGAAGGGGAAGAGAAATCTCCGAGAGGGGACTCTACCTGGAACTGGGTGCCTACCAGTGGTCTGTTTTTCTCCACTTCATGGAAATCAAGGAGGATCAGGAAGGAATGTGGGGAACCCTATGCGATTCTCTCGCCGGGAGGGGGGTTACGTCACTAAGAGAGGAGATGAGGCGCGTCAAGTATGGGAATATCCACTCAGCCTTTAAAGAGCTGGTTTCAGAAACATTCGAAGAGATGGCAGAGTGTATCCTCTCGTCCGGCCACACAACGAGGGAGGAGGTCAACGGGCTTTTTCCTGAACTCTTGAAAAAGTACACAGATGAAGTGGGGAGGAGAAGAGAAGAGGGAAGAGAACGGGAAATCATGGAAAGAGAAGTGTATCAAGGTATCTGGAAAACTTTCCGCTTCTTACAAAAAGTGAAGAACAGATCCTCGTTCCCTTTTCACACATATCTGTCTGGGAGAGGAGAGGTTCCTGCCCTTTGTGCAGCAGGAGTCGCCTACTCTTCTCTTGATCCAATGGCGGGGGTATTTAAGGAAAAGCCCGTGGGGAAAGAGACATCTCCTTTCATGGAGGAATTTGCCTTTGACAGGGCGGTGGAAGAGCTCTTTCACTCTTTGAGGAAGGAAGGGAGGATCTCTTCTTTTTCCGCTTACTCCCTCCCAAAACTTCTCGCCCTGGTCCTTTCCCGTCCCCATTTCATTTTTACTCTCCAGGAATCGGGATGGGATAGTTCCTTTCTCGAAGAATTATTCGAGGATCTCCCATTCAGGAATTACCTGGAATTGAATCTGTACGGCGGGATCACCTGGTTCAGCAAGGAACGCTTCGAGGAAGTTCTGTTCTGGTGTACCTTTGCTGCCTTTTCTCATATTCCTGAATCAAGAGAGGAAAAGTGGCTCGCCCTTTGCGAAGAATATATTTTCCATCTCTTAGATGGAGCGGAAAAAGCCGGATATCGACTCGATCGTTTCTTCAATGAAATCAAATTTCACTGATCCAATACTATGAAAATTGAGCATACCTTTACTGGAATTACTTCAATATTGCTCTTGGTAAATAATAATAATTATTATATAATAATTATTATTATTTAAACTCTGTTCGCCCTGGGTTGAAGAAGATGGAACAATTCTACAGATCATGCGAAGAACACAGCTTGAAGATCACTCCCCAACGGATTGCTATCTACAATAGGCTGAAAGGGGCAAAAGATCACCCTTCCGCGGACACGATTTACAAAAAGGTCAGGAAAAACTTGCCGAATATCTCTTTTGACACTGTGTACCGGACACTTCTCACCTTTTCGAAGATTGGACTTATCCAGGTCGTTGAAGGATATGGTGACTCAAAACGTTTTGATCCGAATGTAGACACTCATCACCACACGAGATGTGTGAAGTGCAACACTATCGGCGACTTTCCTCATCACTCCCATGATAACTTTCCCGTTCCCGCTGAAATCTCTGACGGTTTTACCATAAGGAATGTCAAAGTTGTGGTCGAAGGGGTCTGTGAACGCTGCAAGACTGAGAGTGAATAATCTAATGTGGATTTAGAAAAGGAATACTTATCAGATAATACTATTTTTAATCCCAACTATATGGAGGTAGCAAGATGAGAAGCATGACCGAAGGAAATCTGAAGGCGGCTTTCGCAGGAGAAAGTCAGGCACACATGAAATACCTGATTTTCGCGGATAAAGCGAAGGAAGAGGGGTTCGACAACATCGCCCGGCTCTTTACGGCAATAGCTTACGCAGAGAGGGTACACGCCACAAACCATCTTGACGCGCTAAATGGCAGCGGCCTCACACCCCAAAACCTGGAGGCGGCAATCGGGGGAGAAAGCTTTGAAGTAGAGGAAATGTATCCCGCCTACAAGGCTGTTTCAGAACTCCAGGAGGAGAAAAAAGCTACTCGTTCGATCGACTATGCCTTGGAAGCAGAAAAAATCCACGCGGCTCTTTACCGTGGAGCGAAAGAAGCGGTAAAAAACGGGAAAGACCTCGAGGTCGGGAATGTCTATATCTGCCCTGTGTGCGGACACACGGTGGTGGGAACACCCCCTGAGAGATGCCCCCTCTGCAACGTGAAGGGGGATACCTTCGAGAGTTTTTAGAGGAAAGGAAAATATTCTCTGGATCTTTAGAAAAAATGCCACCTACCTTTTAAGATAGGTGGCATTTTCTTACCTTACCTTGTGAGAATTTCAAGAAATTTATTTTTTCAGTTTCTTTTTCCCAAACCCTGCGAGACCGATTAGTCCCACTCCAATAAGAATAAGGGTAGATGGTTCAGGTACCGTGTGAAACCTCACGTTGTCGATAGCGGTTCCCACATCAG
>CAZPLX010000229.1:0-3105 GCA_964587345.1 uncultured bacterium | reverse complement strand
GGACAATCCCGAAATCCGGGTCGCCTGACATGATGGCGTTGATGTTGTACACAGAGCCCCCTGTTGATTCCACGGTGAGCCGCATGCCATATTCCTTCTTCTTCGCGTTGACAATGCGGGCGATGGCGCCTCCCGTGGGGTAGTAGACACCCGTTATGCCTCCTGTACCGATGGTGAAGAACTTGGTGCCTCCCTCGGCATGAGTGAAGCCTGTTGCCACCAGAGCAAATGCAGCGATTGCTACAATGAACAGAGTGAATCTTCTCATCTCAACCTCCTTTCCTGACAGTTCTTGAGTAGATTATAAAATTTAGACTATCATATTTTTTTTCATTTAATGGTGATCATTAAATCCCCGGGAGGAGGGACGATTTTCGGAGATGATATGGTGCAGGAAGATGATACAATACGCCTCGAGGACCCAGATGGAGGGAGACTAATTCGTGGATGCTCCATGTGAAAATGAAAGAATTGTGAGAAGGGTGCTCGAGAAAGAGAGGAAAGCACGATATTTATAGGGCAGAACAAAGGAACAGATATCTCTCACAAGGAGGGGAGGATGCCGATTAAGCCGAGTGATAAGGAAGACGAATACTTTGCCAGGAAAGAGTTCGAGAGGAAGAAAAAGCTCGAAGAAAAAAAGCAAGAGACGATGCAAGAGAATGAGAGGAAGAAACTAAAGGAACTCCATTACATGAGCTGTCCGAAATGCGGCATGTCCCTGATAGAGATCGATTACAAAGGGATTAAAATCGATAAATGCTCTGAATGCCTGGGGATATGGCTTGACGCCGGCGAACTGGAATCCATACTGGAAATGGAATCATCGGCGGTAAGCAGTTTTTTCAAGATATTCAAATAGGCTAAATGTGATTGTGCCCCAGTCCCGTCACCATGCGGAGGTGAGGGAACCCTTTTCATCCTGCCAGTAGGGTACCCACGTGAGGCAGGAGAGCGACAGGGCGATATCCCGTTTCTTAGGTTTTACCACGAAGGTCTCGAGCTCCTCCGTCTTTGGGTCAATGCTCGCTTTTATCTCTTCCATTTCCTCCGTTATGAGCTCCTGGAGCTCTCCGAGCCGAGCGTTGAGTTCCCGAACTTTCTCCTCGGCAATATCGATATCTTTCCCCTCTTTCATAGCCCGCCCCGCCCGGCCAAGGGTCGTGGATGCCCGCCCAATTGTCGACAGACTCGTTCGCTTCCTCCCTAAAAAGGCAGTCAAAAGTGTCGTGCCGAGTGAGATGGCTGTCTGATATTTCTGCTGTTTCGCCTGCTCCCGCTCTTTTTCTACCGACAATTCGGCCCTCTCGATCCTCTCCTCGAGGCGTTCGATCTTTTTCTGGTACTTCTCTCTCATGCGGGTAATGAGGGCATCCCTCTTTTCATGGGCGGAATGGGTCAACCGGATTCTGAAATCTCGCTCAGTCTCTCCTGGTTGGGAGAGAATTTTGAGGGTGGGGCTTTTTAAGAGGTCGATACTCTGGCTCCTGTAGAGCCAGCGTATGAAATCTTTGCCCAGAAGGGTATAGCTCTTCTTTTTCCCTCCTTCCTTCGGAAGTTCCCCGAATATTCCCTCATCATCCTCGGGACGTGTTTCAAGTTCCAGATCCTGTAAATCGATCTCCTCCCCCCCCTTCCAGTCGATGGGTGAAGTGAACTCGGGAAAATCGATCATGAGAGATACCTCTCTTTCAGAGGCGATCCCCACCTTTCCATCGGCGAAGTAGAGCTTTGCGCTCGCAAGACCCTTGGGTTCGTAGTAGAGGCTGCAATTCCCAGGATTTTGGCTTCGGATGGGGAGGAAGTATTGAGGAATACCGGGAGGAAGCATGGGCCGAGAGCTCTTTTTCAGTACCCTGGCCTGCCTGGGAGCGTGAGAGGATGCAGCTGAGGGAGGGGGCGGACTCTTTTCGAGAGGTTTTTTCCCTTTCATCAGTCTCTTGATCTGGTTTCGGGTCAGGGGACCGCGAAGGTAAGAGAGGACCCAGCGGGTCTGAAAAATCACGGGCTCGTCTTCGTGGACATTGTTTAACAGAAACACCCTTTTCCCCAGTCCCGAGAGAATCTGTTCCATCCTCTTCCTGTCGAAACGACCACCCTCGCTGCTCCCCGCTCCTTCCAGCCCGTCGAGCACACGTTCCTTGTCCCTTTCTGTCTGGAGCCTCCCGATAAACCAGCTTCCCGTGTTGGAGAGGCCCTTGTAATCGAGATCTACGGGGTTCTGTGTGGCGAGGACGATTCCCAGACCGAATGCCCTTGCCTGTTTGAGGAGGGTGAGGAGGGGGGCCTTCGAGGGAGGGTTCGCTACAGGGGGGAAGTAGCCGAATATCTCATCCATGTAAAAGAGAGCCCGGAGGCTCGTCGTGCCCGACTGGGTCCGCATCCACCCAAGCATCTGGGTGAGGAGGAGGGACACGAAAAACATCCTCTCGGTGTCGCTTAAATGGCTGATGGAAAAGATTGACACCTTCGGTTTCCCCTCTTTTGTAAAGAGCATGCTGTCTATATCGAGGGGGTCCCCCGTGAGCCATGAGGAGAATCCCGGTGCCGCGAGAAGGTTGTTCAGCTTCATGGCGAGGGCAAAACGTTCCTTCGAGGGAAAGAATGATTCAAGGTCGAAAACCCCAATGCGTGTTACCGGGGGGGATTGTATGGCCTGGATGAAAGCGGCGAGGTCGAGGCCTCCCCCTTCCTGCCAGGAAGCGCCGAGAATGGTGGAGAGGAGGATGTGCTCCCTGCTCTGAATCGGGTCTGCGTCTATGCCTAAAAGGCTTAAGAGGCTCGTCACTGTGGTGTTGATCCGTTCCCTGAAAAGGTCCGTGTCTTCTATGATCTCTCTTTCCGGGGCGCCGAAGGACGAGAGAATCGACACGGGGATGCCGGCGCTGCTTCCGGGAGTGTAGATAGTGAAGGTAGCGGAGTCGCGAAAACGCCTAATTCTCTCCCCATCCTGACCCCATTCGCCCAATCCTTTTTTCCAGAGTGCCGCCTGTTTCTCCGCGTACTCATTCACTTCGAGTCCTTTTTTCCGCGCCTCCTCCTCATTTACCCAGGGAAGGAAGTCGCTTCCTTTCAAATCGGGAAAGGCAAGGAGGAGATTTGAGA
>CAZPLX010000228.1:0-3122 GCA_964587345.1 uncultured bacterium | reverse complement strand
ATTCTGAATTCAGAATAGAACCAGGGAACTGAAAAGTCATGGTTGTTCAAAGTTCAATGTTTAAAGTTCAAAGGAAAAACACGATCTGTTTCTTTGAACTTTGATCCTGGAACTAGGAACTGTTAATTGTGGGATGGTTGTCCGACGTACAACGTCCGATGTCCGACGAAAACCGGGAACCAGTTTGTGTGTTTGACAGGTGAGGCGTGGATGGGGAGAATAGAGAGCACTTATTTTAGGAGGGGAGGGCCCATGTTTCGGATATTCAGGAAAATTGTGATTCTTCTCGATATCCTCGTCGCCCTTCCCCTACTCGGCCTCATTTTTACCGGCCGGCACCCGATGGATTACCTCCATTTTCCCCCCCACACAGAATATGTAAGGCAGGAAAGCTTCTCCCCCCTTGCCTTCTTTTTTGCCACCATCCTTTTTGTTTTTCTCCTCCTCCCGTTTCTTATCAGGGGGTTCAGCTTTATCCGGGCCCACAGGGAGAGAGAAAAGAAGAGGGAGAAATTCCCCTGGTGGGGCTGGGCGGCTCTCACATGTGGCGTTTTATTCTGGCTCTTCGCATGGACTCGCTTCTCCTTCTTTTCTCCCTTGCAGAAGCATACATTTACCCCTCTCTGGCTTTCCTACATATTTTTCGTGAATGCCCTGACATTCATGAGGAGGGGAAGCTGTATGTGGATCGAGAAAAGGGGATATTTTCTCTCTCTTTTTCCCATAAGCGCACTCTTCTGGTGGTTTTTCGAATTTTTAAACCGCTTCGTCCACAACTGGTACTACACGGGGACGGAGGACTACGGCCCCTTAGGGTACATTCTTTTTGCCTCGATCTCCTTCTCTACCGTTCTCCCCGCGGTGCTCTCAACGAGGGAACTCCTCCTCACATCCCCCCTCTTCAAGGAGGGGTTTAAGGGATGGAAAGCTATCGGTGTGCGTTGGCCCCGCGTCACGGCAGGGTTCTGTATCCTTCTCTTCGGGGCGGGCCTTTTTTTCCTCGGAGTGCTTCCCGGCTTGCTCTATCCTCTCCTCTGGCTCTCTCCCCTGGCCGTTATCATCTCGATGCAGGCGATGACGAGGTCGAAACATCCCCTCTCGGGTATCTCCCGGGGGGATTGGAGCGTTCCTGTATCATATGCGGCTGCGGCTCTTGTGTGCGGATTTTTCTGGGAGATGTGGAACAGCTACAGTCTCGCGAAGTGGTCCTATTCATTCCCCTTTTTCTATGGACTGAAGATCTTCGAGATGCCCCTTCTCGGATTTATGGGATATCTTCCCTTCGGACTGGAGTGTGCAGCCTTCACGGAACTTTTTCACCATACTCCCGAAGGTGAGGCCTGAAAGCTGAAAATGTCCCGATATCTGTATGGTATAATTTCCGAAGTGTGCCGGAAATGAAAGTGAAACGCTATTTCCCCATATATTTTGCCCGGCAAAGCCCCTGTTACACGGCGGACCATCTCGGAAACGGAGGGTGCCCCGCAAGAAACGACATCCCGAGGTTTCTCTTTGCCCTCTCTGAAGGGGATTTTGAAACTGCCTTCCACGTGTTAAAGCTCACGAATCCCTTCTCGGGAGGATGCGGGCGCTACTGCGACCACCCCTGCGAGAAGGCGTGCAACCGGGAAAAGTTTGACACGCCAGTCGATATCATGGCTCTTGAGCGGGCCGCGGCCGACTTCGGATATGAGAAGGGAATTCTTCCTGAAGAGTATCCCGTAACCACGGGGAAGAAGGTTGCGGTGATAGGGGGGGGAGCAGCCGGCCTTACCGCAGCCTTTTTCCTGAAAAGGTGGGGACACAGCGTCACCGTCTTCGAGGGAGAGAGAAAGGCGGGCGGCCTCATGCGCTTTGGAATTCCAAGATACCGCTATCCCGAAGAGATTGCTTCCTACGAGGTCGAATACATCGAAAAGAGCGGGGTTTTGATCAGAACCTCGTCTCTCATCGGAAGGGAGGATATCCCGAAACTTGAAAAGGAATTCGACGCGCTTATCATCGCCACGGGAGCCCTGAAGGAGAAGAAGATCGGGTGTCCCGGAGACGATCTCCCAGGGATTTTCGCGGGGGTTTCCTATCTGAGGGATATCAACCTCTCAAAGGAGATGGATGAGGGAAAAATTGGGAAGCTTTCGAAAAAGATGTCCACGGGGAAGAGAGTCGCGGTGATCGGAGGTGGTTATACGGCCTTTGACGTGGCAAGAAGCGCGAGGCGCCTTGGTTCAGAGGTGACGGTCTACTACCGGAGGACTCCGGGGCAGATGACTGCCCATCCGGGGGAGATCGAGGAGGCGGAGAGAGAGGGGATCTCATTTTCCTTCCTCTCCATTCCTCTGGAGATAAGAGGGGGAGGGGACGGCTCTTTAGAGATGACATTCCAGAGGGCGAAGCTTGGTCCCCCCGATGAGTCGGGAAGAGAGCGGCCCATTCCCCTTGAGGGTGACACCTTTACCGTCATTGTGGACCGCGTGATTACCGCCATCGGGGAAGATTCTACTCTTGACTCCCTGCTCCACCCGAAAAGCCGGCGGAATAAAAAAATCTTTCTTACCGGAGACGTGAGGAAAGAGAGCGCGGAGAACACAGGAATGATTGTGAGGGCCATAGGATCGGGGCAGGATGCGGCCTGCGAGGTCCACCATTTTCTCACGGGGGAGATGAGGGAGATTACTTCGGGAAGAGAGGTGGCTACCTACGATTCTATCAAGGTGCGCTACTTCGAGGAGAGGGAGCGCGCCCACCTGTCGCGGATTCACATGGAAGAGCGCGAGGGAAACTTCAGGGAAACGACCCTTCCTTTCTCTAAAGACTTTGCTGTTGAGATGGCAGGGCGCTGCTTCTTCTGCGGTATCTGCATCCAGTGCGACTGGTGCTACGATTACGGAAGAGGGGCGATATCACGGCTCATGATCCCCTGGTCCCCCGACCGGGACGCCCATTTCTACAAGTTTGTGAAAGAGCGCGTGTCGGATAAAACGAAAGAAGCCGTCTGGGCCTGCCCGAGAAATACCATGGCAGTTGTCCCCGAGGATGAGGAGTGGGAGAAAACTATTGATGACCAATATATATAGATGGGTCCGACGTCCTATGTCCGATGTCCGACGAACAACGATAGAAAA
>CAZPLX010000227.1:0-3135 GCA_964587345.1 uncultured bacterium | reverse complement strand
AGGACACCGCCCTTTCACGGCGGCGACGGGGGTTCAAATCCCCCTGGGGACGCCAATAAAATAAAGCACTTACGAAATCGTGAGTGCTTTTTTTTTCTTCAAATCCTGATTTCTCCATTCCGTGCTACATTTGAGTCACTCCATCGGGCAAAGCTGCTTGGGTGAGCTATCAACCTCTCCGAATGACTGCCAAAATTAAGTATACTAATTGGCAGCCGAATCTGTGAAAAGCTGATCAGAATTGTATCAATAGGAAATGGTTCAGGAGTTTATGCTGAAGAAATCAGGACTAGCGAGCTTGCTGTTAGCCGCGTTATTATCAGGCTTTTCCTGGACCATGGCTCAGGCCGGTGCAGGGGAAAGTATCACGCCTGTGCGGGCCCGGTTTGTGGGGACATATGAATCCCTGACTTTGCCGAATAACGAGAAAATGGGTTTGCTTGGCGGTTCACTTATGTATGGCCTTCGCGATTGGTTCTCTGCGGGCGGAGGAGCCTATGGGGCGCTGGCGGGGCACCGTGGTGGTTTCATTACCCTGGGGCTCGCAACGGAGCTGCACACGGCGATTGGTGAGCATACAGAGATAGACGCGGGCCTTTTCGCGGGTGCGGGTGGAGGAAGTGGAGGGAACACTCTGCAAGGCGGCGGCCTGATGCTTCGCACACACCTTGGTGCCATGTGGCGGTTTGGACGGGTGGGGGGTGTAGGCGCAGGCGCCAGCTGGATCACTTTCCCAAACGGCACCATCAACACTGTACAACCCTATATTTATTATAGCCTGCCATTTTCGACATTGATCCCCCGCGGCTGGGTCGATCTACAGGAACCGAATTCGCGCTCAAGGCCGGAAGTCCCTACGGCTGAACAGGAATTTTCGATGGTCTATCGCTATTATAATGTCCCTGGAAGCGTGGTTACCGACAGTGGCACTCCTCAACACAGCACCATAGGGCTGGCCGGAGTAGAATGGCACCTCTATTTGAATGAGCATTTCTTTCTGAACGTTGAATCAGCTGGCGCGATGCAGGGTCGCAGCAACGGCTATATGCAGATACTGCTTGGGGGGGGATACCGGCAACTATTGACGCACACTACCAGGGTAAAACTTTCTGCTTCCCTTGGCCCTGCGGGCGGAGGTGATGTGGCAACGGGGGGGGGCTTGCTTCTTGATGGACAACTGGCGTTGCAACAGATGCTGGGTGAGCGTTTCTTCGGGGAAACCGGTATTGGCTACGTGCGATCACCTGGATCGAGTTTTCGGGCAGCCAGTTTTTCTGCCAAGCTCGGATATCACTTTATCAGGCCAAAAGGAGAGGGTGAACAGGTCGATGTGGCAGATCTTTCCCGATTTGAATGGAAACACTTCCGAATTCGCATTGTGAACCAGAGGTATCTGAAAGGTGCGCCGGATTGGAGAAATTCTCATGCCGATATCAACGTCGATCTTCTCGGTTTTCAGATCGATTATTTTATCAAAGAGTGGATGTATATCAGCGGACAGGGGATAGGAGCATATCGGGGGAAGGCGGGAGGATATATGACAGGGCTTGTGGGAACAGGGGGACGTGTGCCGATACCTGGGACACCGCTGTATGGTGAGGGAAATGCTCTTATTGGTGCCGCAGGCGGAGGTGGACTGGATGTAGAGGGAGGCCTGGTGTGGCAGACAGCCGCAGGTATTGGCTGGCAGCTGTCAGATGCCTATAGTCTGCAGGCTTCATTCGGTGTGATCCGGGCGGCGAAGGGGCATTTCAGAGCCAGAGTTGCATCTTTGTCCCTGGGCTATTCCTTCAGTCTACCCATAGCACATTCAGGTTTTCCTTATTAATTGCGTCAGACAAAGCGCCCGAATTGTACAACCGGGAGTGTGCAAGAATTTCGACTTCAATGGCGTCGCCTGGGGGGAGAAATCTTTGAGGAGGCCAGGAAATTCCATGGCCCAGGCAGGGATTACTTTTTATAGAGGTCCTTTATGATCACCTGTTGGAGGGGAAATTGGCAGGTTGATTTTTCATATTATACAGTATACAATGCCCGGGTAATCATGGGGTGAGAATCAAAAGAGGTCCCCGACATCTGTCTGAGCATCCTGCCTCGGGCGGCCTCCAGCTGTGAATATATCATTGGCAGCTTTCGTCGAAGAGGTCGGAAGGCGAAAAGGAGATGGTGGTGCTCCTCGCCGAAGCTCTCTGGCCGAGAAAAGATTGGGTCAATCTATTTCAGGAGGTGGGACAATATGAAGAGAGTAGCGTTATTGGTCGCGGTACTATTTGCATTTGTCAGCGTGATGGTTTTTGCGGCGGAGAAAAATGTGGGACCTGAATCGTTCACCATCAATGATGTACAGAAAAAGATGGGTCCTGTTCAGTTTCCCCACAGACTTCATCAGGAGCAGATTAAAAAGCACCCCGATTTTTTCAAGGAGGATTGCAAAACATGCCATCACAAGAGGCAGGGAGATGCGACTCCAGTAAGGTGTGCCGTGTGTCACGGGAAGGTGAAAGAAGCTCCCGCATTTAAGAAGGCGATGCACAATAAGTGTAAAAAATGCCACAAGGCTATGAAAAAAGCCAATGTAAAAACCGGGCCTAAGAAGTGCAGTGGGTGTCATAAGAAGAAGTAGCATGAATCGATTTTTGAAACAGGGGCGGCATGACGTCGCCTTTTTTCTGATATTTTAGTTTTACATAGTGTAAATTTAGTTGACAGAAAGGCAAGACATTGTATACAGTATACAAATATGTGATGGGGGAGGGAGGGTCATCCCGATCCCCGCGAAAGGATAAAAAGAGTATAAATTCGGATGGAAGCCGAAGGCGAGGGAAAGATGAGAACCTATACGTCCTTTGGCAGGGAAGGAGATCATGAGTAAAGGCAGTGAATCGATCTTTGACAAAATCTGGAAATTAGTTACTTCCTTACGACTTGCTATCCCAATCATCATCATTGTTGCTGTTGCGTCTATTTTTGGAACGATTGTGGAGCAAAACCAATCGATTGAGGTATATCGCCGCTTCCTCGGCGAATCCACTATTCAGATTTTCTCAAAAATGGGACTTTTCGACATGTACCACTCCTGGTGGTTCCTTCTCCTCCTCGTCCTCTTTATCATCAATCTTTCATGTTGCACAATCG
>CAZPLX010000226.1:0-3140 GCA_964587345.1 uncultured bacterium | reverse complement strand
AACCTCGAAAATAGGGGAATTCTGATCGATGACAGGGCTGTGCCGACTTTGCGGGTAGTGACCCACCTCAATCATTCGAGAGGTGAGATTATTGAAGCCGCGAAAAAAGTTGTCGATCTCTTTCTGAAAAACTATCAGAAATGATCCTCTCAGGAGGCGACAACTGAAGGAGAGGCAACATGTCTTTTCAGATATCCGATAAAGGCCTTTACGCACTCGGGATCGAACTGTACTCCCGCGTTATCCACGAGTTCCTGCAAAGCTGCTCTCTTCGTAAGATTTTTTCTGTAAGATCGCTCGGAGGTCATGGCGTCGAAGGCATCTGCCACTGACATGATACGGGCTTCGAGGGGAATGCCGTCTCCCTTCAGGCCATCGGGGTATCCTTCTCCTGAAAAACGTTCATGATGATGACGGACTCCAGGGCATAGGCGCCTGAGTGAGTTGAGAGGTTTGATAATATCCTCGCCCATGACGGGATGTGTGCGGATAACCTCAACCCATTCGAGGGGAAGGGAAGGGGCGGGATTGTGAAGAATAGTGTCTGGAATCCCTATTTTTCCGATGTCGTGGAGGAGAGCAGCGTCCCGTACTGTGTTCACCATCTCTTCCGAAAGACCCATCTCTCTGGCGATTCCCTCGGAGAACTCAGTAACCCGGGCGGAATGGCCCTTCGTGTATTTGTCTCTTGCCTCCACTGCTGCAGCCAGCGCCGCGATACTTTCGAAATAATTTCGCTCCATTGTTTCTCTTAAATCGGCATTTTCGAGGGCGACGGTGATCTGGGCAGCGAGATTCTGGAGGAGGAAAACATCATCGATGTTCATCTTTTTCCCAATATCGGGTCCTCCAGGAGTTACCGCTGCTCTTTCCTGTTTTTTCCCTGATGCGATAGTCAAGGCACCGATTGTTTTCTGGGATTTTATGAGAGGCACAGAGATGCTGTCTCCCGAAAAATCGAGGAATTCCTTGAACTTTTCATTTGATTTTGTGGTGTCTCCCGCGAAGATGCTCATGGGTCTTCCCACTTCCACAACCCAGCGAAGGGCGGGGTCAGCTTTTTCTAGAAAGATACCCGTGTCGTTCCTGTTGAATCCCACACTGGCGATGGGTTTAAAAATTCCATCAGATGAGAGGGTTGTGATGATCCCTTTATTGAGATCGAGCATTCCGATGATGCTCGAGAGGTACACAGAGAGGAGGCGGTCCAGTTCAAGAGGTGACTCTACCGCCTGACTCACCAGATTGAGGAGTTTCTCTACCTGCGTCTTGGAGCGTTCCAGTTCAGATACGCTTGACTGGAGTTTTTCCGTAATTTTGTTGAAGTTCCTCGCAAGACCACTGATCTCATCATGAGTATCTTCATCGATTCTTTTTGAAAAATCTCCTGAAACCACGGCTTTCATATTATCTACTGTTCCCAGTATTGACTTCACGATGGACTTGAGAATTAAAAACCCCGCGATTCCAAGTACCATGCAGAAGAAGATGAGAGAAATGATCTGAACTGTTTTCCGTTCGAGGTTCAGGGAGAAGTAGAAGAGGAGGTAGATCGAGACGAGCATGGGGATGATGAACATTACTGCAAAGGCAGTAGTGAAGCGTCGAATCAGGTTGTTTTTCTTGCGATCCTGTATGTTTTCCGCACGGCCCATGGAATGGGACCCTCCTTAAAGAAACTATCGGATAAGTGTGCGAAAAACTGAAGTCTTTACGAGGACAAATACATAGGAATTGATGATCAGTAGCGAGGAAAGTCTTCCGGGTACTTCCTGTCGGTCTCCTCCGCCTCCTGAAGGACGGTTCTTTTGAAAATCCTTTCCTTGATCTTTTTCACGTCGTCTGAAGGAGAGGGAAGCTTGGAAATCCAGTTTCTTCCCTTGAGAATGAAGGTGGAACCGCCGGAAATGAGGCGTTTGACCGCCCCTTTACACTCAGGACATGTTTCGAGAGGAGGATCTGAGATTCTCTGGAACTCCTCAAAGGTGCCGCATTTTTTACAGCAGTATTCGTAGGTGGGCATCAGCAGTTCTCCTCACAGTTAATTTAGGGATTATAGCACAATAATTGTCCGACGTCCTATGTCCAATGAAAAACCGGAAACGGGGAAGGATAATTTGCTGGATGGTTGTTTCGAGTTTCGTGTTTAGAGTTTAGAGAGATGGTTTTCCTCTGAACTCTGATCTCGGAACTCCAAACTGTTTTATTGTGTGAGTATCTCCTCCTTGAGCCCTTTGTCCGCCGGATGTTCACCGTACCAGATTTTAAAGAGGGCTTCCATGAAATCATCTCCCGTTATGGTTCCCTTCAGAACTCCTTTGATCTCCACATCTATTCCTTTCCCTGGGATGTAGGTGAGGATCGCCTCATCGCCCTTTTTCAAATCTGAATCGAAGTAGGAGTTGAAGGTTGTGATCCTCTCCTGCAACGTCTCGAGGGAGGATCGGGAATTTGCTTCGAAGCCAACGTTCCAGCCCTTTACAATCTTCTCTTTTCCTACCTCGTGGTAGAGAAAGTGCATGATCATCCTCTTGGTTTCCCGGGCTCCGATGATTTTTTCGGCGTTTTTTACGGGATTTACCATGTAGAGCGCTCCGATATAGATGTTTATGTGTAAAAAAGTTTTTGTCCGTACCCCTGCGCCCACCAGATGAAGGGTTTCGGAGACTTCGACACTATCCGGCAGTGTCACTCCCTTGATTTCGAGGGCATAGACGGAAAGGCTTATGGTGAGCATCAGTATAAGAGTTATAAGAATAATCCGTTTCATCAGATCTTCCTCCTCCGGTGAGACATATCCTGAATCTACACTTTTTCCGTAAACATGTGCAATGAATATATGGGCCGCGTTCGCATAAAAAAAAGGATGAGCCAGAAAGACTCATCCTTTTGGGTCTTCTGTTGCTGCCTTTGCTTACGGGAGGAAGCGGAGAATCTGATACTGACCTTCACCATAGGTCGTGTGTCCGGGGGGTATTTCACCTCTCCCGCAGTTGTCGAATACGGCTACCGAAAAATCATACTCGGGAGTCGTAAGGTTGGGATCAAACTGCTCATCATCTGCGTTTCCGGAGTTAAGTTTTCGTCTGAATTCCATGATCCAGACGCCATCTTTCCAGAGGGAAGAAGAGATCACATCG
>CAZPLX010000225.1:0-3175 GCA_964587345.1 uncultured bacterium | reverse complement strand
CACCGCCAAAAAATTTCATTCAATCAGGCCACCCCGGTACCAGTAGTCCCTCTCGATCGACCAATACCACCTTTTGTGGGTCCACCGGGCCGTAGCCTCCATAACATCATCTCGCAACGTCCCTTTCCATACCATGGTCCCTTGCTTCGTACTCACGATCTCGGCAAGGAAGCGAATCACGCCTCCTTCGATGGTAGTCGAGTAGGCCGATGGCAGGAAGTCCCAATCCAAGCACCCGCTTGAGACGAACATGCCGCCCTTGAAGACCAGGTATTCAGGGGGGCCAGTCTCTTCCTCTTTTTTCCGGTGCAACAAGGAGAAGGTTTTCCCGTCAAGGAGATGCGAGGGTGATCCACCCCCCGAGGGGCCGGGGTCATCTGTGCCCTTTACCGTGAAGGACCTCGCCCAATGCTCAGCCGGCTTTGTGCTCACCTGGTACCACCTGGGTTTCCTTCCGGTCCAGGTATAGCGAAGGTCGATTACGCCATCCTTTACTTTGCCCTCCCAATGGATAGTCCCATTGGATTTGCTTGCGGTGTCGGCTACGAAAGTAACTGTGTCTCCATCCTGCGCCGCTGTGTACGCGCCTTCGACGAACCCTTCCCATTTTTCATAATTGGCCGAACGGAATGTCCCGCTAACGAAAATGTATGTGTCCTTCCCGTCGGCCTTTTTCCCCTTCTCGCCTTTTTCAACGACGTACACCTTACCGTCAAGAAGGCCCCTAGCGCCGCCTTCCGACCCTGCCGCAGGAACCGCCCCCTGCCCCAGAAATAGAAAAGCAAGGAGAGAAATGTACAATAGACTTTGTAAATGGATTGATCTCATTTCTCTCTCCGAGATCCTTTCTTCGTACAACATATGATAGTTAATATTCATTTGATGAATTAAGACATCAGATCGTTACAACAGTGGTCAAATTAACAACCCGTCGTTTTAAATTGTTTTCTATTTAGATCCAGAGGATATGGGAACCGAGCCCATTGACAGGAGATGAAGGTCAGAAGGCAGGGTTTATCCTGAGCTTGCCTCCCTCGCCAAAGTTGCGCATTAAGCTTAACGGAGATGGGGAGGCGGATCGAAGGGGCGGAGACGAAAGGGAAATTAGATGAAATTTATAGCCACTGAGACCACATTGTGACTTGTTCCACCATTTCCATCGGTTACTCCATACACAAAGGTATCTGTGGTGTTAACAACCCCTGCAGGCGGTGTGTATGTCACAAGTGTTCCCGATAATGAAACTGTACCGCCAAGACTGGTCCTGCGATAGGGAAGGATAAATGTGAGCGGATTTATGCCGGTGACAGAGGAACTCAGGTCAATAACTGTTTCCGTATCCATGATCGTCGCATCTGAAACAGCATCAGCCTGTGGCCTCGAAGGTAACTTCGATTTAGGTTAATTTTCCGCTTCATGATCTGAACAGTCGACTTCGACCTGGATGAATTTGTTGTATAACCAACTACCTGATTTCATCCTTCTCCCCCCTTAATCTAACCGGTGCGATATACGTATTCGGTTTCTGGTTCATCTACCCTCATCCCGGTATCCTCAGGGACCTTTGTGACCATTACCAGAATTACTCATTATGGAGATAATCATTTCGTTGACTTTATCTTCCGGAAAAAATTGTAGAGGGGCCTGAGCAGGCCGAATCCAGAAGTTAATTCGCCGATCAATTCCCTGCAAAAGAGCCTGTCATCTATCTCTCTATTGCACGATAAATAGATATTTTTCCTCTGATACCATTCGTTGATTTTATCCGGTTTGCTTCTGTCCAACACTCTTTTGTATTTCTCCCCCACGATTACGAACTCATCCTGCTTTGCAAAGAATGATATGGCCTTTTCAAATTGCACTGGCTTTTCATCTATCACCTCACGAAATGCACGCATCGTAGCTGCGGAAGCGCAGTAGAAACCCATCCCGTAGCGATACAAACCCGGAGAGATCTCGAAGAAATAAGCCGGAGCATCCCTCCAGTCTCCACCCGGTCTCTTGAATGTTACCCACATCGCACTTTTATAGGGGGATTTATCGTGAGAGAATCTCGTGTCCCTGTAGATCCTCGAAACCGTCCTATTCGGGCGAACCTCAAAGGCGGCATCAATCGTTATCATGAAACCTCCCAGCTCCGAGGATAACTCACGTAACGGTTTCAATAGAGAGTCTTCATACTCTTTTCTGTGTGCCTCGAACCAGGTTCTGTTGTTATTCTCACTGAGCTTCTTTAAAAAGCTCAGAGTCGATGGTGAGAAACCGTTAAATCGAGTCATAACCATCCAGTTTTCCTATGAGAAATTAATAATCAGATATCCGTCATTTTCTGTTTACGATTCAACTCCCCGTACCTGAAACAGTATGTCATATGATCGTTTACCATTCCGACAGCCTGCATGTGAGCATAAATGATAGTGGGGCCGACAAACTTGAAACCTCTTTTCTTCAGATCTTTGCTGAATGCCACCGATTCAGGAGTTTGCGCCGGAACTTCGTCCAGTTTCTTCCATCGGTTGATAATCGGCTTATCCTTCACAAAGCGCCAGCTGTATGCCGCGAAGCTTCCAAATTCCTCCTGGATTTCCAGGAATGCATTTGCATTTCCCACAGCGGCTTCTATCTTCAGCCTGTTACGAATAATCCCCGGGTCAGAAAGAAGCTTCTCGATCTCCTTCTCACCAAATTGAGCGACCTTTTCCGGGTCGAAGCTTTTGAACGCCTTCCGATAGTTTTCCCTTTTTTTCAATACGGTGAGCCAGCTTAACCCTGCCTGAGCTCCCTCCAGAATGAGGAACTCAAAGAGCTTCCTGTCGTCGTAGACGGGTTCGCCCCACTCCCTGTCATGATATTCGATGTAAAGAGGGTCCTGAGCTGCCCATCGACATCTTTTCTTCGTCGTCTCTGTTTTCGTTTTTTACAGAAGTAACGTCCATCGGCGTACAGGGATCGACACATTTTGCGTAGGCTTTTTTACAAATATTCTCAGTGTCGAAGAGATGATTGCAATTGTCACCTTTGCAGGTTTCAGTGCAGTTCTTATAAATGGCGACACATGCTTCGCCGTTGAAAGACCATTCAGGGTTTCCTCGCCAAACATTTTGACATGCTGGTTGATCAATATTGATTTGTTCCGCAGACATGGGTGCGCAAGGAGCTCCGCATTGTGTATGTG
>CAZPLX010000224.1:0-3178 GCA_964587345.1 uncultured bacterium | reverse complement strand
CGCGCACCCTCCCCAGTTTCACGATGTTCACCGCGGACGCGCCCCCCAAAAAAAAGGGCATGCACCTTGCTCCGTGTCGATTCATGGAAGGAGCACTCGCCACATCCTCTTCGATCCGCAGCCACTCCGTGTGAGGATAGACGAGAAGACCCCCATCCATGTTGGTGATCACTACCCTGTCTTCGCTAAATTTCTGCAAGAGTTCCCGGAACTTTGAGGGGATATTGACCCGCCCCTTAGGATCGAGAGAATACTCGAAACGCCCCCTGAAGTGCATCTTACCTCCCCTTTAATACACTTTCTACCACATTAACCCACTTTCTCCATAGTTATATCCATTTCAAAAGGGGAGTGTCAAGGACAATTTGGGTTAACAGCTATTATGGGAGGATAAGAAAGTATGAATGATGAAGCCTGAGAAGGCCATAAGCCGAGTTCTGTCCATGGAAATTTCCATGTAGCAGCCATTTATCTGGGACCGGAGTTACCTGCCGGCCTCGTGCGACCTAACCCGAGAGCTTTGGACGGGCAGCCCTTATCTTCCCCGAAGGGAAAAGCGCTCTCCTATTTGGTCTTGCTCCAGGTGGGGTTTGCCATGCCACCCCGGTCACCCGGAGTGCGGTGAGCTCTTACCTCGCCATTTCACCCTTACCGGCAAAAACCGGCGGTATATTTTCTGTGGCACTTTCCTGGGGTCGCCCCCACTGGGTGTTACCCAGCACCCTGCCCGTGAGGAGCTCGGACTTTCCTCTGGAAGTCAATCTTCCAGCGACTGCCTGTCCTTCTCAGGCTCACTTTCAGATCTATCAATTGAGAGATTCGCAAGGCTATCAGCCTCCCTGTTCTGCTCTCTCCCTATATGTGTAATCGTAACAGAATCGAACCTCTCCAGAAGCTTTTTCGCCTCCCTGACCAGGGGAGCCAGATTTGGAGATTTTACCCGGTACTGACCGTTTAACTGCCTGACCAGGAGTTCTGAATCGGAACGGACGTCGAGTTCTGTAAGTTTCATGGAAATACAGCTTTGAAGACCATCTATCAATGCTGAATACTCCGCAAAATTATTTGTCTTTCTCCCAAGGAACCTTCCTCCTTTATCTACCAACCCCCCTTCCCTGTCCCTTATCACATAGCCCGTCCCGGCCTTTCCCGGGTTCCCTCTCGAGGCCCCGTCTATATAGAGGAGATGTTTCCCTTCCATGTTTCTCAGGAAACCTCCTTGTTTTCACCGTTTTCGTAGAAAATTATTCTGCTGCAATTGGGACATTCGTAAATCCTATCCTCTCGCTGGAGGAGGTTGAAAAGCTGGGGAGGAATATTCATGTTGCATCCTGTGCATATGTAGTCTTTCGCGGGGACAACGGCGAGACCGTTTCTCCTGCTGAAGACCATTTCAAATCGCCTCGTTTTCCTCTGGTCGAGTTTCTGTGCAATCTTGTCTTTTTCTTCTTCAAGTTTCCCTATATCCCTGTCGAACCCCTTCATCTGCTTCCTGATATTTTCCATGTCCTTGTCGTATCTGCCCTTTAGCCCATCATACTCGCTTTTCGTCTCATTGTATTTTTTCTCCACCTCTTCATATTTCACCATGAGTTCGAGAAGGTCGTCTTCCCTCTGCCGGTTCATCCTTTTAACCATGTCAATTTCTTTCAGCATGGCAAAATATTCCCTGTTCGTCTTGATCGTCATGAGTCTCGCCTTTGATTTCTCTATGTCGATCTTCTCATCTTCGATGCTCCCTTCCAGAGACATCTTCTTCTCTTTCAGATCCCCAAACTCATTCGATGCCTCAATAAATAGCTTTTCCGCCTCGAGCATCTTCTTTTTAAAATCTGCCAGCTGCAGAGGGATGGCATCCCTCTCATCTTCCAGGGCCTTGATCTTCACCATGGCCTCCTGAAGGACTATCATCGTTTCAATATCTTTATGCAACGTACACCTCCACACGTGATTTTTTCTGATAAATAGTAACCCTTACTCCCACTATCCTGGTCATCCTGAAAATACCCTCATAAATTCTGTGGATTCCCCGTATATATCCACGGAAAGAACTTTTCCGAATTCATCAAGGAGGATCCTTTTAAACTCATTCATGATAAGTTTTTCCGAATCATAATGGCCCATATCCACAGCAATCTTACCTCCCATTTTCAGCCTGTGAACCTGATGATGCTTCAAGTCCCCAGAGACAAAAAGATCTATATCAGTCATCGCTGCATCATTCACATAATTTCCGCCGCTCCCTCCCAGAACACCTATCTTCTTCACCTTCTCATCCAGGGATCCTGAAAATCTAATGATAGAGGGAGTAACCGAAGAGTTCAAATCCCCAAGAAATTCTCCAAGACTTTTCTCCTCTGCAAGCTCTCCCCTCGCACCGAGCCATCCGTCAGGAATTGAGTTTTCGAGAGGATAGACGTCAATCGCAGGTTTCTCGTAGGGATGGGTTTTCCTCACCTCAGAAATGACCTCATTTTTATTCTCATCCGGAACGATAAACTCCACTCTTTCCTCTTTCACAGCATTGATCTTCCCTTTCACACCCGAAAAAGGTTTTGACATCTCTTGGGGGGTGAAGGTCCCTGTCCCGGAAACCCTGAATGAGCAGGAGGAATAATCTCCTATAATTCCTCCCCCCCGGTTGAAGGCAGTTGACAGCACCGACTCCACGTGGGATGAAGGCGTAAAGACCACGATTTTCACAAATTTAGAAGTGTGAACCACCTTGAGAGGCCTGATATTTTCAAGACCGAGGGCATCCGCGAGGAGATAGGACACACCTCCCGGTGCGATATCCGCGTTTGTGTGTGAACTTATCAGTGAAAGTCCATTTTTGAGAATCTCGATCAGAAGGGCACCTTCAGGGGTGGAATCGTTTACCTTTTTCATCGGTTCTACGAAGAGGGGGTGGTGAGTGAGAAGCAGGTCGCATCGGGAGGCTACCGCCTGTGAGATAAATTCAGGGGTCACATCCACCCCGACGAGGACTTTTCTCACTATTTTTCCCTTCTTTCCCGCCAGGAGTCCCACATTGTCCCAGGGTGCAACATTTTCGAAGGGGAAGATCCTGTCCAGGGAGCGTAAGATATCACCAATCGAAGGATTATGAGACATCTCGACCCCTCCTCTCCACTGGAAAAAAAAATGCACCCCTCGGGTGCATTCTTTTTCCACTCTG